>CAZFYJ010000086.1:0-7916 GCA_964523215.1 uncultured Sphingomonadaceae bacterium
AGGCGGCGGGCCGGGCGGCGCGGCCGATGACGGCTGGGGCGGCGGTGGTGGTGGCTATGGCGGCGGATCCCGTAGCGGCAGCGGCGGCGGAAACGGCAATGGCGGTGGCGGCAGCCCGTTTGACACCGATCTGGATGATGATGTGCCCTTTTGAGGCGCCGGCCCGGGCGCGTTGCCTGAAGCGCGCGGGCAGCCCTGCGGTTGAAAAGCGCAGAGCGCGCCGCTATAGCGCAGGTTGAGCAGACATGGCGGCCTCACGGGTCGCCATTTTGCTTTGCTGGATTGCCCGAGGAAGGAACACGCGATGGCCATCACGCCGCTCATGCCCGTTTACCCCCGGTGCGGCTTTCGCCCCGTGCGCGGCGAGGGTGCCTGGCTGATCGGCGAGGACGGCACCCGCGCGCTCGATTTCGCAAGCGGCATCGCGGTCAATCTGCTGGGCCACGGCCACCCGCATCTCACCAAGGCGCTGCAGGATCAGGCGGCAACGCTGATGCATGTCTCCAATCTTTATGGCAGCCCGCAGGGCGAGGCCTTTGCCCAGCGGCTGGTGGACACCACCTTTGCCGATACGGTGTTCTTCACCAATTCAGGCGCAGAGGCCGTCGAATGCGCGATCAAGACGGCGCGTGCCTTTCACCAGTCCGCCGGGTCCGACCGGCACGAGATCATCACCTTCAAAAATGCCTTTCACGGGCGCACCATGGCGACGATTTCGGCCAGCAATCAGGAAAAGATGCACAAGGGCTTTGCCCCGCTGCTCGCCGGCTTCCGTTATGTCGATTTCGACGATCTGGCAGGCGCAGAGGCTGCCATCGGCCCGCAGACCGCGGGCTTTCTGGTCGAGCCGATCCAGGGCGAAGGGGGGGTGCGCCCGGCCAGCGATGCCTTCATGCAGGGGCTGCGCGCGCTTGCCGATGCGCATGGCCTGCTGCTCATCCTGGATGAGGTGCAGTGCGGCGTGGCGCGCACCGGCGCGCTCTATGCGCACGAGCTTTATGGCATCACGCCCGATATCATGGCGACGGCCAAAGGGCTGGGCGGCGGCTTTCCGGTGGGGGCCTGCCTCGCCACCGAACATGCGGCGCGCGGCATGGTGGTCGGCACGCATGGCAGCACTTATGGCGGCAATCCCTTTGCCATGGCGGCCTGCCAGGCCGTGTGGGATGTCGTCGCCAATGATGATTTTCTGGCGCATGTGCGCGACATGGGAGACAAGCTGCGCCAGGCGATTGCCCAGTTCATCGGCAATTATCCCGAACTGTTCACTGGCGTGCGCGGCAAGGGCCTGATGCTCGGCATCACCATGACGCACGAAAGCCGCGCCTTCGTGGCCCATCTGCGCGATCAGCATGCGCTGCTGACGGTGGCTGCGGGCGACAACACCATGCGCGTGCTGCCCCCGCTGATCATCGATGAAAGCCATATCGCGACGTTCATCGAACGCCTCTCGGCCGGCGCTGCCAGCTATCAGATGCCGGCTGCCGCATGATGTGGCGCGCCGCATGATCCGTCATTTCCTCTCGCTTTCCGATGCCGGCGGCGATGGCATTGCCGCGATGCTGGCCGATGCGCTTGATCGCAAGGCCGCCCGCGCAGGCGCGCCGAAGGGCCGGGCGGATGCCGATGCGCCGCTGGCGGGCCATGTGCTCGCCATGCTGTTTGAAAAGCCGTCGACGCGCACGCGTGCCTCTTTCGATATCGCCATCCGCCAGCTTGGCGGAACGGCGCTGGTGCTCGATGCAGGAACGACTCAGCTGGGGCGGGGAGAGAGCATTGCCGATACTGCGCGGGTGCTTTCGCGCATGGCCGATGCCATCATGCTGCGCACCGATGATCATGCCAAAATATCGGACATGGCCGCCCATGCGACGGTGCCCGTGATCAACGGGCTGACCGATGTTTCGCACCCGTGCCAGATTGTTGCCGATCTGCTGACCATCATCGAAAGCGGCAAGGCGCTGCCGGGGCTGGAAGTGGCGTGGCTGGGCGATGGCAACAATGTGCTCTCCTCGATCATCGAGGCTGCGGGGCTGATGGGCTTTCACGTGCGCGCCGGATGCCCGGAAGGCTATGGGCCGGATGCCGCCTTCGTCGCCGCCGCCGAAGCGCGGGGCAGCCGTATCATGCTGACGGACAGCGCAGAGGCCGCCGTCGACGGTGCCGATATCGTGATCACCGACACCTGGGTTTCGATGGGGCAGGATCATGCCCACAACAAGATTGCGGCGATGATGCCCTTTCAGGTGAACGAACGGCTGATGGCCCGTGCCCGGCCCGATGCGCGATTTCTCCATTGCCTGCCCGCCCATCGCGGCGAAGAGGCAACCGATGGCGTGCTCGATGGCCCCCAATCGCTGATCTGGGAGGAAGCGGAAAACCGCATCCATGCCCAGAAATCCGTGCTGCTCTGGTGTTTCGGCAAGCTGTGAGCGACGATCCTGCTGCAGCGCCGCAAGGCCCGCCTGGCACCGATTTCGTTCAGGGCTTCACCGTGCCCGGCAAGCATGTGCGCGGGCGGCTGGTGCGGCTGGGGCCAGTGCTCGATGCCGTCATCGGTGCGCATCAATATCCGCCGCCGATCGAGGCGCTGCTGGCCGAGGCGCTGACGCTGACGGCGCTGCTCGGCGCGATGCTGAAAGGCGCGGGCGACGATGAAGAGGCGGGGCAACTGACGCTTCAGGCACAGACCGAGGCTGGCGTCGTCTCGCTGCTGGTGTGCGATTATCGCGATGGCGATGTGCGTGGCTATGTCCAGTTCGATGCGGAGCGGCTGGCAGAGGCCGGGGCAAACCCCTCGCTGTTTGCGCTGTTTGGCAAAGGCTATCTGGCGATCACCTTTGATCAGGCCGTTTCGGGGGAGCGTTATCAGGGGATTGTGCCGCTCGACGGCGCCTCGCTTGCCGAGGCGGCGGAACATTATTTCGATCAGTCCGAACAAATCCCCTCGATGGTGCGGATTGCAACGCGTCGGGGCACGAGTCAGGGCACGCCGCCCGATGCCGCGGCGCAGGGCTGCGCGGCCGGCGGGCTGCTGCTGCAATATCTGCCCGAGGGCGAGGTCGGGCGCGCGCGGCTCCATGTGCGGCGCGACTGGCCGGAGTGGGACGAGATCGAGATTCTCGGCCGCTCGGTGACGGATGCCGAACTGATCGATCATGCGCTCGATGCCGATGCACTGCTGTGGCGGCTGTTCAGCGAAACGGGCGAAGTGCGCCGCCATGCCGCGCGGCCGCTGGCCAAGGGCTGCCGCTGCAATGTGGCGCATATTGCCGACGTGCTTTCCCGCTTTCCCGAAAGCGAGCGGGCCGACATGCGCGACGACAGCGGCATGATCAGCGTCGATTGCGCATTCTGCTCACGCGTGTTTCAGGTGGCAGGCTGATCCGGCGCCAGTGTGCGGGATCAGGCCCGGCCAAGTCCCCGCCTCATTTCCCCAGCCCAAATCCCCGGCCTATTTTCCTTGCCAGTCCCGCGCCAGCCGATCGAGCAGGCGCACGCCATAGCCCGATGCCCCCTTCGGCGTGATCGCATCGGGCTTGTCTGCCCAATTCACCCCGGCGATGTCGAGATGGGCCCAGGGCAGCGCCGGATCGATGAAAAAGCCAATGAAATGTGCGCCCAGCCCCGCGCCCGGCCGCCCGCCTTCGACCACATTCTTGATGTCGGCAATGTCCGATTTCATGTCGTCGCCATAATTTTTGTGCAGCGGCATGCGCCACACATGCTCGCCCGTCTTGTCTGCCGCGGCAATGGTTGCCGCAGCAATCGGCTCGCCCCGGGCAAAGAGGCCCGAAAATTCATCATCCAGCGCCTGCACGATCGACCCGGTCAGCGTTGCGATCGTCACAATGGCAGAGGGCTTGTGCGTGGCCGCCACATATTCGACCGCATCAGCCAGCACCAGCCGCCCTTCGGCATCGGTGTTCAGCACCTCGATGGTCTTGCCGCTCATCGTGCGGACCACATCGCCGGGGCGCTGGGCATTGTCGCCGGGCATGTTTTCCGCCAGCGCCGCGACGGCCACCACATTCACGGGCGCGCGCGATTTGGCCAGTGAGAGGGTGGCCCCCATCACCGATGCCGCGCCAGACATGTCTGCCTTCATTTCCCACATGCCGAGCGCGGGCTTGATCGAAATGCCGCCTGTATCGAAGGTGATGCCCTTGCCCACCAGCGCGATCGGCGCACCGGCCCTGCCGCCGCGATATTCGACGATCATCAGCCGCGAGGGGCGGCGCGATCCCTGGCCGACGCCCAGCAGCGATCCCATGTTCATCCGCGCCATGGCGCTTTCATCAAGCTCGGTGATCCTGATGTTGGGGGTGTTTCCGAATGCGGCCCGCACGCGATCGACAAAGCTTTCGGGATAGATGACATTGGCCGGCTCGGATGCCAGATCGCGAGACAGCGTCACGCCTTCGGCCAGCGGGCGGCCCTGCGCCTGCCACAGGCTGGTCGCGCCGTTCACATTGCTGGTGATGATGGCAACGGGATTGGCTGGCGGCGGGGTCTTGCCCGTCGTCTTGTATCGGTCAAAGCGATATTGGCCGAGGCTGTATCCCAGCGCGAGCGCTGCGGCCTCGCCATTGCTCGATGCGCCGGCGATGGTCACCGGCTGCGCCTCGTCACGCAGCAGCTGGGCGGCGCGGCCGGCGGCATCGCGCATGCGGCTTTCGGCATCGCCGTCATTGCCCATGCCCACCAGCAGGATCTGGGCATAGGGGCCGATTCCGCGCAGCGGCAGGCTCGAGCCGGAAACCCCGTCGAAGCGCGCCGTACGGATCGCGTTGGTGATGGCGGTGCGCTCGGCACTGCTCAGCGTCAGGCCGCTCACCTCGCTCAGCGTTGCGCTGGCCATCGGGATGACGAGCACGCCATCCGGCTTGGCGCTCGCCACAAAGCTGATCGGGCGGGCGGGCGAATTGGCAGCCGCCGATGGAGACACTGCCGAGCCATCTCCGCGGGTGTCGGCATAGGCCGGGGCGGCCAGCATCAGGCCCAGCACACACGCAGTTCCAATCATCCGACGCACCATGTTCACTCCCCTGTTCAGGCGGTTTTGCGGCACCATATCGCGCAAACCGCCGTGTTCAAGCAAATCCGGAAAAAGACCGTGACGTGTGCCCGGCGCAGTCGTGGCGCCGGGTCAACCCTTGTAGAGCGCCGCTATGCGATCACCATAGACCTGTTTCAATATGTGGCGGCGAATTTTCATCGATGGTGTCAGCTGCTCATTTTCGATGGTGAAGGGCCCATCGGCAAAATCGAATGTCCGCACCTTTTCGATCACCGACAAATTCCTGTTCACCCGGTCGACCGCTTCGCGGATGGCGCTGCGAAAGCGGGGATGCTCCTTCAGCAGCGAAAGCTCGCGCGGCAGGCCATTGGCATCGGACCATTCGGCCACCCATTCGGGATCGGGCACGATGATGGCCACCAGATGCGGGCGCTTGTCGCCATAGACCATGGCCTGCACAATCTCCGGCTGGAGGGTCAGCATGCCTTCCACCCGCTGCGGCGAGACATTGTCGCCCTTGTCGTTGACGATGATGTCCTTCTTGCGATCGGTGATGACAACGCGGCCGGCCGCGTCGATATGGCCGATGTCGCCCGTGTGCAGCCAGCCATCCTTCAGCACCCGCTCGGTTTCGGCCGGATTGTTCCAATAGCCGTGCATCACCAGCTCGCCCTGCACCAGGATTTCGCCATCTTCGGCAATGCGCACGTCGGTCTTCGGCAAGGGCGGGCCGACTGTATCCATCTTCAGCCCGACCTTTGGCCGGTTGCAGGCAATGATCGGGGCGGCCTCCGTCTGGCCATAGCCTTGCAGCAGCGTCAGCCCGAGCGAATGGAAGAACACGCCGATTTCCGGATTAAGCGGTGCCCCGCCGGAAACCATGGCCTTGATCCGCCCGCCAAAGCGTGCCGCGACCTTGGGCCTCAGCGTGCGATTGAGGATGGCGTCCATCGGCCGGTTGAGCAGCGGCACGCGGCCCCTGGCATAGCTGGCGGCACCGATGCTGAGCGCGCGGGCCAGCAGATATTGCGCCACCTTGCCCTGTTTTTCGAGGCCTTTCAGCATGCGCTGGCGGATCACCTCGAACAGGCGGGGCACCACCACCATGATGGTCGGCCGCACCTCTTCCAGATTGCTCATCAGCTTTTCGAGGCCTTCGGAATAATAGATTTGCGCGCCGAGGCCGATGGGAAAAAACTGCCCGGCGCTGTGCTCATAGGCGTGACTCAGCGGCAGGAAGGAAAGGAAGACTTCGTTGCCCCAGCCGAAATCCTCTGAAATCACGGCGGATGCCCCCTCCACATTGTGAAGGATTGCGCCATGATGCTGCATCACGCCGCGGGGTGCGCCGCCGGTGCCGCTGGTGTAGATCAGGCAGGCGAGATCGCCGCGCCCGATGCTGGCGGCCGCGGCCTCGCAGGCGTCGAGCCTGGCCGCACCGCCCCGCACCAGATCGGCCCAGTCGCACAGGCGGACCTCGCCTTGCTGGCCGATCTTGAGCGGCTCCATGCTGATCACGGTCCGCGCTTGCGAGCGCATCACGGCGGGCATCACATTTTTGGCGAGCTTGGCATCCGAAAGGATGACGGCGCGGGCCCCGCTGTCCGAAAGGATATGCTGATGGTCCCGCTCTGTATTGGTGGTGTAGGTGGGCACAGTCACGCAGCCCGCGGCCATGATGGCCAGATCGGCGATGCACCATTCCGGCCGGTTTTCAGAGACCAGCATCACACGGTCGCCGGGGTTCAGCCCCATCTCCCGCAGTGCGTGGGCCAGCGCTGCCACCTGCTCGGCCGCTGCCTTCCAGCTGATGGCCTCCCAGGCACGATCCCGCTTTGCCCACAAAAAGGCCGTTTCCCCGCCTTCGCGGGCACGGGTGAAAAACATGCTGACCAGATTGTCGAAATGCTCCATCTGGCGCGGTCCAGCCCCCGGCCCGGCGCGGTGCTTATTCTCGTCTCCATGCTGGCGTGCTGTGGCCATGCATCACTCTCCCACACAGCTTCCCTTGGGGCTATATAGGCCCCATGCCGGGATATGCCATGGCGAAAAGCAGCGATGGCATGATACAGGCGGCGCATCAGCGGGAAAGCGCCCCGCGCCGCTTGCGTGGCCGCCGGCTGCTATTCGCTGGCGCCGCTGCCCTCGCTGCGCGGATCGGCAATGCCGCGCCATGCGCCATCCACCCATTGCGCTGCGTTCAGCTTTGAGCCGAGGCTGGTCGAAACCGCCGGGCGGCCAAAGCGCGCCAGCTCTCTGGCCAGCCGTTCGCCCTCCGGCGTGTTCTCGATCAGCAAGCCATCGCCGCCAAAATAGATGTTGGGCAGCGCAATCGCATCCTGCGCGGGCAGCCCCCAGTCGAGCACGCCGATCAGAGTCTTCGTCACATGCATGATGATGCGCTTGCCGCCAGCCGATCCCACTGCCAGTACGACCCGGCCATCGGGGCCATAGACAATGGTGGGCGACATGGAAGAGAGCGGGCGTTTGCCCCCTTCCACCCGGTTGGCAACGGGCGCGCCGCCGCGGCTCGGCACCCAGGTGAAATCGGTCAGCTCGTTGTTCAGCACCATGCCATTGGCAATCAGCTGCGCGCCGAACGGGCCTTCGACCGTGGATGTCATGCTCACCACATTGCCATCGCGGTCGGTCGCGACAAAATGGGTGGTGCCGCCTGCCTCGCCAGAAATGCCGGCCGTTTTGGGGGTCGCGCCCGGCGGCGTGCCGGCCGGATAGTCAGCGCGCACCTTGTCCATGGCAATCAGGCCCCGCCGCTCGGCCAGATAGGCCCGATCAAGCAGACCCAGCACCGGCACGTCGACAAAATCCGGGTCGCCGAGCCACATCTCGCGATCGGCATAGGCCAGCCGCATCGCCTCGCCGATCAGGTGCCAGC
>CAZFYJ010000087.1:0-7903 GCA_964523215.1 uncultured Sphingomonadaceae bacterium
CGCTTCAGTGCGCGGCCTGCGGCCCGCGCACAAGGCCCGACGCCGCGAGCTGGGCATCGATCTGCGCCATCAGCCGCGCCAGCCCTGCCTCGTCCTGCGCCTCCGCTCGGGCAACGAGCACATCCTGGGTATTTGATGCGCGCAGCAGCCACCAGCCATCGGCGGTGGTGACGCGGGCGCCATCGGTGCGGTTCACCTCCGCGCCATCGGCCTCCAGCCGGGCCAGCACCTCATCGATGACGGCAAATTTGCGCGCTTCATCCACCTGAAAGCGCAATTCCGGCGTGTTGACGAGCGCGGGCATGGCCCCGCGCAAATCGGTGATGCTCTGCCCCAGCGCATGGGCCGCCGCCATCAGCTGCACCGCGGCATAGGGTGCATCATCAAAGCCATAATAATCATGCGCGAAAAAAACATGGCCGCTCATTTCGCCGGCGAGCGGGCTATCCACTTCCTTCATTTTGGACTTGATCAGGCTGTGCCCGGTTTTCCACATCAGCGGCACGCCGCCATGCGCTGCGACATGATCAAACAGCGCCTTGGACGCTTTCACATCCGCAATGATTGTCGCGCCGGGCCGTAATGTGAGCATATGCTGCGCATAAATCATCAGCAACTGATCGCCCCAGATCACCCGGCCCATGCCGTCGATTGCGCCGATGCGGTCGCCGTCGCCATCAAAAGCGACTCCAAAATCGAGCTGCTTGTCCGCGACAAGCGCTTTGAGATCAGCGAGATTGGCCTCAACCGTCGGATCCGGGTGATGATTGGGAAAATGGCCGTCCACATCAGTGAACAGCAGATGATGCTCCCCCGGCAGCTTCTTGACCAGCGCCTCGATCACCGGGCCGGCGGCACCATTGCCCGCATCCCAGCCGATGCGCATGGGCGCGCCTGCAAAACCCTGGACCAGCCGGTCGACATAGCGATCAAACACCGAAATCTCGTCGCTGGAGCCCCGGCCCGTTTCCCAGTCGCCCGCCTGCGCCATGGCACCGAGCGCCTGGATATCCGCCCCGAAAAAGGGCCGACCCTGATGGACCAGCTTGAAGCCGTTATAGTCTGCGGGATTGTGGCTGCCGGTTATTTCTATGCCGCCGTCACACTCCAGCACGCGTTCGGCAAAATAGAGCATGGGCGTTGGCCCCATGCCGATGCGCAACACGCGCAGGCCGACCGACAGCAGCCCGGCGACCAGCGCTTCTTCCAGCATCGGGCTTGAAAGGCGGCCATCATAGCCGACGACGACGCTGCGCCCGCCGCCGCGCTTGACGATGGTGCCAAAGCTGCGGCCAATGGCCTCTGCATCGATGGCATTCAGCGTATCGCCGACAATGCCGCGAATATCATATTCGCGCAAAATGCTTGGGTGAAAATGATGCGACTGCATGGGAAAGCTTATCCTGCCTGAAACAGCGAGGCCTGATCGGCATCGGCCTGGATGTCGTTGATCGGCAAGGCAAGCCCAGCCACCAGATCGCGCAGTTCCTGCCGCGCGGCAACATGGCTGATGCCCAGCGGGCCGAGATGATCCTTGTCGAGCAGCGTGAGCCCGGCCGGAAACAGCTCGCGATAGATGACCCGTTCCTTCAGGCCGGGCAGCGTGCGAAAGCCCACCCGGCGGGCAAGCTGGGCCAGCGCCTCGCCCACCCGTTTCTGGTTGCGCGCTTCATAGCTTTGCAACCGGTTGCGCATCACCACCCAATCGATGGAAACCCCGCTGGATTTGGCACGATCGCGCCGCGTTTCCCAGATAAGCTCGGCATAAAAGCTGGGGCGCTTCACCACAAATGTATCCGCATCGACGTGGCCGATCAGATCCAGATCGATGAAGCTGTCGTTGATCGGCGTCACCAGCGTGTGGGCTCGGGCGGCCATGGCACGGGCATATTTATCGTCGCGGCCGGGCGTGTCGGCGACAATGAAATCGCAATCCTTCGAAAAACCGCCAAGAATGTGATCAAGCGCGGCCTGGCTGTCGCCATTGAACACGGCAAAGCGCGGAATGGGCAGCGCAATGCCCTTTGTCGCGGCAAAGCTTTCGCGATTTTCGAAATAGCGAAACAGGGTGCGCTGGCGCGAATCGAGATCGATGCAGCCCACGCGCTTGCCCATGCACATGAGCGCCACGGCCGCATGCACCGCACAGGTCGATTTGCCGGTTCCGCCCTTTTCATTGGCAAAAACAATGATATGCGGCGATGCCTCCGCCATGTTGTTGTGAATCCCCCATAAAGCATTAAGCCCCGGTCCAATAGAGGAGCAGCCACAGGCTTGCAAATGGCGATGCAGATTATTTCCACGCTTGGCGCATTGCGCACCGCCGTGACACAGTTTCGCGCGTCGGGACGACGCCTGGCGCTGGTGCCGACCATGGGCGCGCTGCATGCCGGGCATATGGCGCTGGTGGCGGCCGCGCGCGACCATGCCGATGCCGTGGCCGTCTCGATCTTCGTCAATCCCGCCCAATTCGGCCCGAATGAGGATTTCGCCCGCTATCCCCGGCAGGAAGAGGCCGATGCCGCCTTGCTGCGCGCTGCCGGGGTCGATCTGCTGTGGCTGCCCGATGTCGCCACCATGTATCCTGCCGGAGAGAGCACGAGGGTGAGTGTTGCAGGCGTGAGCGAAGGGCTGTGCGGCGCGGCGCGGCCAGGCCATTTCACCGGGGTGGCCACTGTGGTTGCCAAGCTGTTCAATCAGCTGACGCCGGATGTTGCGCTGTTCGGCGAAAAGGATTGGCAGCAGCTGGCCGTGATCCGCGCCATGGTGCGCGATCTCGCATTCCCGCTGGAGATCGTCGGCATGCCGACCGTGCGCGAGGCAGACGGGCTGGCCATGTCATCCCGCAATGCCTATCTTTCGCCCGCGGAGCGCGCGGCGGCGGCGGCCCTTCCCCGGCTCTGCGCAGAGGCGATCGCGGCGCTGGAAGCGGGCGCGCCGGTTGCGCCCGCACTCGAAGGGCTTGCGGCCGGGCTGGTGGCTGCGGGCTTTGCCGCACCCGATTATGTTGCGCTGTGCGATGCCGAAACGCTGGCGCCGCTGGCGCGGCTTGATCGCCCGGCGCGGCTTCTGGTCGCTGCGCGAATCGGAAAAACGCGGCTGATCGATAATTTTCCGGTAAAAATTTAACGCCTGCGCGATGCGCCGCTTTCCCCCATTTTGGCAGCATTTCGCACGGTTTTTCGCATATTTGCGCCCGGACGTCTCCATCGTGGAGTGATTTTTCGCCGCCCGCATTAACCTTTTGTTAGCCATGTCGCGCAACTTTGGCCCTGTCGCGCCGTCACCGGCACGACCACATAGGGGGCTGAAGAATATGGGCAGCAGTTTCAAAAGTGCGGCATTTCTGATCGAAAGCCGGTTGGTGGACGCAGCAAAGGGCGATCCCGACGCTTATTACGAGCTGGGTGTTGCCTTTTCGACCGGCACGGGCGGCGTTGATGTCGATCTGGTGCAGGCGCACAAATGGTTCAACCTGGCAGCCCTTGGCGGCAACCGCGAAGGCCAGCTGTGCCGCGCCGAAATCTCCGACGAAATGAGCCGCGAGGAAATTGCCGAGGCACAGCGCCAGGCGCGTGCCTGGCTGAACGCCATGGCGCAAGGCGGATCAGCAGACCCCGCGCGGCGCTTTGCCGCCTAGATTCGGACCCTAGATCGTGGCGAAGCCCTCGGCTTCGGCAAGCGCGAAATAGCGATCCAGCGCCTCTGCTGAGGCTTCGCTCAGGGCGATGAACACGCGACGGCCATCATGCGGATCGGCCATGCGCACGAAAATCCCCGCATCGGTCATCGATTTGACCCAGCGCAGCGCCGTCGTCGCCGGAACAGCAGCGGCAATGCACAGGCTGGAGACCGACACCTGCGCCCGTTCGAGCCGCGCGGCATAAAGATCGAGCAGCATATCCCACGCCGGATCGGCAAACATGTCGGCCGCAAAGAAATGTTCGCGCATGCGGCGCAGCCGGATGAGCCGCCGCACGAGCGCCGCACGCGGGCCGGGCGCATAGCCGGGCGGGCGCGCAGGCGGCATGCCATCGAGCGGGGGCGGCCCGCGATAGCCTCGCGCCGGCGCGGCGACATGATCCTCGATAAAGGGGCTGGGCGATGCCGCATGGCCGCCCGCACCATAAGCAACAGGCGGCGCGGCCCCGCCCGAAAGCCGGCTGGCATCCCCATGGGTGAGCTGGGAGAGCATGCGCGAAATGCGCGCCACCTCCTCATAGAGGCGGGCAAGCTCGTTGCTGTCCGGCTCGCGCACGACATCATGCACATGGCTGCCCGGGCTGTCCCATGCGAGCGAGAGCGCCAGCGCCCGTTCCGCCGCACTGGGTGCGCACAGGATCGTCGCATGCGCCCCGAATGCGGCATGCACGGCATCGAGCGATGGCCGATCCGTGCAGATGACAAGATGCGCCGAGCCGAGATCGACCAGAGTGCGCAACCGCCCGGCCAGCGCATCGAAGCATGCCGCCGGTGCCGCCAGATCCGCTGCCAGCACCTCCATCCAGATCAGCTCCAGCGTTGCGATCTCGCCCAGTGCGGCCTCTGCCTGATCTGCGCGGGCCGCCCCCAACAGACGCAGCCCCTGTGCCGATGCGGCCGCGCCGAGCGCATCATGAACATCGCGATCGCCCGCGATCACGAACAGCCGCGGGGCGGCGGCGTGCGCGCCATCATAAAGCAGCGCATCGGGGGGCGTGATGGGTCGTGCCGCCGATGCCAGGCCACCGACCCTGCCACTCGCCTCGTCCTGCATGTCCGTCTCCCCCTGTTTCAGAGCGCAACCTGTTTCAAAGCGAATCTGCCCTGCCCCCTGCCGCCGGGCGGGCGTCGATGATCGCGGCCCCGTGCCCGGGGGCTTTGCCATGCCATCATTGCGGCGGAATGCTCTCAAAGTGAAGGGGATTCCATCCAGATCAGGTCCATATCGGGGAAAAAGCGCGCGCGCAGCCACGGGCAATGCCGGAAAAGGGGCGGCACGGCCCCCCACCTTGCACCAGAATTGGACCGAAACGGACTGAACTCGACTGAACCGGACTGAAATGGACGGCACTGGGCGGGCGCGCTATGGCTGCGCGATGCTGCGCCATCGCTTTCCCCGCTTTGCCCGCCTGCTGCGCAGTCTCGCGGCTTTGGCACTGCTGGCGGGCTTTGCCAGCGCCGCCTGGTGGATCAGCCAGCCCGAGCGGATCAGCATCGCCCCTGTCCGCAGCGACGCTGCCGCCACGATTGACGGGGATTCGCTGCGGCTGACGACCGCTGCGGGTCCGCGCATCATCCGCCTGCGCGACATTGATGCGCCCGAATATCGGCAGAGCTGCGCGCGGGCGGATGGCAGTCCATGGCCCTGCGGGCGGGTGGCGCGCGATGCGCTGGCACTGCTGCTGACCGAGCCGGGCCTGATCTGCACGGCCGATCATGACGACCGCTTCCAGCGCATGCTGGCGCGCTGCCGCACGGCGAACACGCCCGATCTGGCCGCCGCGATGGTGCGCCAGGGGCTTGCAGTTTCGGGCACGCATGCAAGCGACAGCCGCTGGGATGATGGCGGGCCCTATCTGCTGGAAGAGGCGCAGGCGCAAAAGGAACGGCGGGGCCTGTGGCAAGGGCGCTTTGCACGCCCGGCCGACTGGCGCGCCCAGAATCCGCGCACGCCCGGCTGAGGGGCCTGGCGAGGGATGCCGTGCCCCGCCGCGTCCCCGCTTGCTGTGCCCGCTTTGCCCCCGCTTTGACACGCATTGCCGCAACCGCTGTGCCGCGCCGAAAAGTTAATTTGACATTTACCTTGCTGCTTTACAGGAATTTTGCCACCAAAATGGCGGCAAGAATGACGCATAACTGCCACGGCACCGGGGGTCGCACCTGATGTATCAGCAAGGGAATGCAGGCTTTGTGGTGCCTGGGAGCGGCGCTGCCACCGCACTTGCGCCCGGCTTTGGCACGGCCCCCCCGCCGGCAGACCGACACAATGGCGATGCGCCGCAGCCGCGCCGCTGGCGCCAGCGGGCCGAAGACGCGCTGCACCGGGTGCAGATGGTGGCGCATGATATCGATCTTGCGCCCGATCTGGCCGCCAATATCGGCTCGCGCACCTGGTGGCGCGGGCTGGGCACCTTTGCCGCGCTGATCGTGCTGGCGCTGCTCACGGCCCCCGGCTTTGCCCCGCTCGATGTCACTCCGCCAGCAATGGCGGCGGATCAGGCGGATGAGGCCCGTGCCCTGTCCATCATGCCGCGCGCGCTGGGCAGCGACAGCGGCAAGCGCATGGCCGCAACCGATGCCGTGCAGCTGCTTGCCAATGCGCCCGAACGCCCGATGATCACGCTGACGGCCGTGCTGGGCGAAGGCGACAGCCTCGCCCGCGTGCTCGAGCGATCCGGCGTGGGCGGTGGCGAGGCGGCTGCCATCAGCCGGATGGTCGCAGGCGCCGTCGATCTTTCGGATATTGCCGCGGGCACCCGGCTGGATGTCGTTCTCGGCCGCCGGGCAAGCGCGGATATCGCCCGCCCGCTCGATGGCCTCAGCTTTCGCGCCCGCTTTGATCTGCGGCTGGAGGTGGAGCGTGTGGGCGGCGCGCTGGCGCTGCGACGCATCCCCATATCGGTGGACGATACGCCGCTGCGCATTCGCGGGCGCGTGGGGGATAGCCTGTATCGTTCGGCGCGTGCCGCCGGGGCCACGCCCGAAGCCGTGGAGACCTATTTGCGCGTGATCTCCCAGCAGGCCGAAATCGGCCGCGACATTTTGCCGGGCGACGAATTTGATCTGATTTTCGAGCACAGGCGGGCCGAAACCGGGGAAGTGCAGACCGGCGATCTGCTCTATGCCGGGCTGGTGCGCGGCGGACGCAACCGCATCCAGCTGCTCAAATGGAATGCCGATGGCCGCACCCAGTGGCTGGAGGCTTCGGGCGTGGGCAAGGTGCAGGGCGGGATGACCGCGCCGACAGTGGGCCGCATCTCTTCCAATTTCGGCATGCGACGCCACCCGATCCTCGGCTATGTGCGGATGCACGCCGGGATCGACTATGCCGCGCCTTATGGATCGCCGGTCTATGCCGTCACCGATGGGGTGGTGACGATGGCCGGGCGCAATGGCGGCTATGGCAATTTCATCAAGCTGAGCCATGGCGGCGGCATGGGCAGCGGCTATGGACATTTGAGCCGCATTGCCGTGCGCGGCGGCCAGAGCGTGAAGCGCGGCCAGCTGATCGGCTATGTCGGCTCATCCGGCCTTTCGACCGGCGCGCACCTGCATTTCGAGGTCTATCGCAATGGCGTGGCCGTGAATCCCATGTCGGTCAAATTTGCGGAGCGGGCACAGCTTTCGGGCCGCGATCTGGCCGATTTCAGGGCAGCGCTGGGACGACTGACGAGCATCGCCCCGGGCGCTGCAACGCCGCCGCCACCCGCAACACCGGCGGCACCCGCTGCGCGGCAATAAAGGCACGGACAAGGCTGAGTCCCGGCAAGGCATGGCCGGGGAACGATCTGGTGCGGTCAAGAAGACTCGAACTTCCACGGCCTTTCGGCCACAACGACCTCAACGTTGCGCGTCTACCAATTCCGCCATGACCGCGCACCAGAATGACCCTTGGGCAGCTGCGGCTGCCCTGGGCAGGCGCGGCGCTTAGCAAAGCCCTCCATGGGATGCAAGCCGGATGGGCAGCGCACCGCCTGAAGCCCCCGCCTGCGGCCCGTCCAAAAGCGCAGCAACACATGTCGCAAACAGGCACGCCGCGTGCCGCCGGGATCGCCGTTAACCCTCAATTTACCACGTTAACCCTCTTTATCCCTTGTGTTTGCACAGCAATGCGCGGCTTCATCCGCCGCAATGCCCCGCTGCATGCCCGTGCTGATCCTGCTCGCCGCGCTCTTGCTGCCATGCCGCGCCATGGCCGATG
>CAZFYJ010000088.1:0-7881 GCA_964523215.1 uncultured Sphingomonadaceae bacterium
GAGCACGCGCGGCCCAGCGAGCGCCCCATCCTTGGTCACATGGCCGACCAGCACCAGCGCAGTGCCCCGTTCCTTTGCAAAGCGGATCAATTCCTGCGCGCTGGCACGCACCTGGCTGACCGTGCCGGGCGCGCCTTCGATCAGATCGCTGTGCATTGTCTGGATCGAATCGATAATCAGAAGGGCAGGAGCCGCCGCCTGCGACAGGCTGGTCAGAATATCCCGCACCGAAGTGGCTGCAGCCAGCGCCAGCGGCGCATCCCCCAGCCCCAGGCGCTGCGCCCGGAGCCGCACCTGCCCGGCCGCCTCCTCGCCTGACACATAGGCAATGCGGCCGCCCTCGCGGGCAAGGCGCGCCGCCACCTGCAGCAGCAGGGTCGATTTGCCAATGCCCGGATCGCCGCCGATCAAAGTGGCCGATCCGGCGACCAGGCCGCCGCCCGTCACCCGGTCAAATTCGCTGATCCCGCTCAGCAGCCGGGCCGGCAGCGGCGCATCCCCGTCGAGCGTTTCGAAGCGGATGTCGCGCCCGCCGGCATGGAGATCGTGCCGCGCGGCAAATGCGCTTTGCGGCGCTTCTTCCACCAGGCTGTTCCAAGCGCCGCAATCTTCGCACTGGCCCTGCCAGCGATGGCTGGTCGCGCCGCATTGCTGGCAGACATAGAGCTTTTTGATCTTCGCCATGGCTCCGCCATAACAGAACATAAAAAGAACGCCAGTCAAGACTCGCAAATTTTTTCAACATGGTTAAACTGCGCTGACGGGTTGAGGAGATAGGCCATGAAGGATGAAGACATGCTCAGCCGCAGGCTGGTGCTGGCAGGACTTGCGCTGGCAGCGGGCGGCGGGCTTTCAGCCTGCGCTGCGGGCGGCACCGGCTTTGACCTGACCGAAGCGATCAGGCGCCTGCTCTCGCTTTCCTCGCAGCGTGCGTTTGCGACCTTGCTTCAGCCGAATGGCTTTCTCGATAGCAGCATTGCCCGCATCGATCTGCCGCCGCAACTTGGCGGTGCGGGCGCAACCAGCCTGCTCTCGGCCGTCCTGCGATCGGGGCCAGTGCGCGAGCGGTTGACCAAATCTGTCAACCGCGCGGCTGAAAAAGGTGCCGAAATTGCCGCTCCAATCGTTACCAACGCGATCACGTCGATCAGCATCACTGATGCCCTTTCGATCATCCGCGGCGGCCCGGAGGCGGCCACGACCGTATTGCGCGGCCAGATGGGGGATGCGCTGCTCACCAACATGATCCCCGGCATCGACACCGGCCTGAAGCTTTTTGACAATGCCGTGGTGCAAGAGGCACTGCGCAGCGCGACCGGCATCGATCTGGCTGGCCTCGTGCGCGATGTATCGGGCAAGGCCGCCAACGGGATTTATCGCGCCATCGGGCGCGAAGAGGCGGCCATCCGCGCCAATCCGCGCGCGACCAATGATCCGCTGCTGATCGGGGTGCTGACCGCCGCCAGCCTTTAAGGCCGGGGCCTACAGCTTCGCATCCAGTGTCAGCCCAAAGAGAGGCAGGCGCAGGGCAAGGCCGGCGCGGCTCGCAGTCAGGCCGCTGCGCTGGCTCCGGCTGGCATCGTTGACAGAGGCGATCAATTGCTCGCTCGCCACCCGCGCCACGCGGCGTGTCGATGAAAGCGGGCGGACCCCGCAATTCCCATCGCCTTGCCCCCATTTTTTCCGCAACGAAGCCCGCACCGCGCTATAGCCGCGACAGGCGAATCACCACCGCCGCCAGATCAACGGAAGGCTCCTCATCCATGAAATTCTTTGCCGACACAGCCGAAATCGACGATATTCGCGAATTGGCGGCCACTGGGCTGCTTGATGGCGTGACGACCAACCCCTCGCTGATCGCGAAATCGGGCCGCGATTTCATGGAAGTGACGCGCGAGATTTGCGGCATCGTGGCCGGGCCGGTGTCTGCCGAAGTGGTGGCGCTCGACCATGCCACGATGATGCGCGAAGCAGAGGTGTTGCGCAAAATTGCCGACAATGTGTGCATCAAGGTGCCGCTGACGGTCGACGGCCTGAAAACCTGCAAGGCGCTGACCGGCGATGGCACCATGGTCAATGTCACGCTGTGCTTTTCGGCCAATCAGGCGCTCCTCGCCGCGAAAGCCGGGGCCACATTTGTTTCGCCTTTCGTCGGCCGGCACGATGACAATGGCTTTGACGGGATGGAGCTGATCGAGGATATTCGCCTGATTTACGACAATTATGCCTTTGAAACAGAAATTCTCGTGGCATCGGTGCGGCATGCCACCCATGTGCTGCAGGCCGCCAGGATCGGGGCTGATGTGATGACGGCCCCGCCATCGGTGATCAAAGCATTGTTCAAACATGTGCTGACGGAAAAGGGCATTGAAGGCTTTCTCGCCGATTGGGCAAAGACCGGCCAGAGCATCATCACATAGCGCCAGCGCCAGCTGACTGTGACGCCCGGCACTCACGCTCAACAAAAATGAGCCAGGCCTCTGGGATAAGGCCTGGCCCGTAAGGTGTGCCGCACGCAAATTGGTCCCCTGATGGGGTCTGCATGGGCATTGGGTCGCGCTTATGTGTGGGGGATTTCGGCGTCCCGCGCCGTGACCTGGATCACGCCATGATGCATTTGCGCATCGGCATTGGCGCATCCGCAGCGACAAGGGACGGGCCGGCGGGTGATCAACCGCATGACGATCACGCGCAGGCGCGAGCGGGCCAACGTAAATGGGCGCTGACATCGCTGCCAGCGCCCAATGCGCCAAAGTTGGTTTTCTGCTCCGCGATAAGGCCATGTCGCCATGACCGAATGCCTTGCCGTCCACCGGTTTCGGCGAGCCCTTGCGGGCAACCGCATCTGCAATGCTTCTGCGGCGCTGGTTCGGTCGGCCCCCTTTCGGGGGCCGGCCTCACCGGGCCCTGCTTCCGCCTGGTGCCTGTCGCAGCTGTTTAGGCGCAACTGGCAAGCCATGCTTGACCGGGCCAACCTTTCCAGCTTCTGCCGCTTTCTTGCGAATGCGCATCCACCTTCAGGGTCTCAAATCGCCGACTGACCTTGGTGCTCCTGCCTGTCCCTGGCTTCTGCATTGCTGCCTCCACCAGTTCCTTGCCGAAACAGTCAATCGCCGCTCTTCGACAATCAAACAATGTCACGGCCCGCCCGTTGAACAAAGCGGAATCGGACGAACTGTCCACATTCAGCGCCCAAATCTGTGGATAAGTGTCTAAGGCGACATTTTCTGATTCAGTGGCGCAATGCCATGGCTCTACAGCGTAGCATTCATGCGGCACATGTGCGACTCGGAACGGTATAAAGCCCAGGGTCCGCACCCTGGGTCAGCGCGCTCCCAGATCGCCCTGGCCGACTGTCCCTGCCGCCATGTCCAGCATCCGATCGAGGCTCTTGCGCGCACGCAGGCGCAATCCCTCCTCGATGTGGATTTGAGGAGTCAGGTCGCGCAGCGCAAGATAGAGCTTTTCGAGCGTGTTGAGCGCCATATAGGGACAGATGTTGCAGCTGCAGTTGCCGTCGGCACCCGGCGCGCCGATGAACCGCTTTTCGGGCAGAGCCTTTTCCATCTGGTGCATGATGTGCGGTTCGGTTGCCACGATCAGCGTATCGCCTTCAAAGGCCTTCGCATAAGTGAGAATGGCGCTGGTGGAGCCGACAAAATCGGCATGGGCGATGATATGCGGCGGGCATTCGGGATGTGCTGCCACAGGCGCGCCGGGATGCCGCGCCTTCAGTTTCAGGAGCTCGGTCTCGCTGAATGCCTCGTGCACGATGCACACGCCGGGCCACAGCAGCATGTCCCGCCCCAGCTTGCGCTTCAGGTAGCCGCCGAGATGCTTGTCCGGCCCGAAGATGATCTTCTGGTCGGGCGGCAGCTGGCGCACGATCGTTTCAGCAGATGAGCTGGTTACGATAATGTCCGACAGCGCTTTCACTTCGGTCGAGCAGTTGATGTAGGTCAGCGCGATATGATCGGGGTGCTTGGCCCGGAATGCCGCAAACTGGGCCGGGGGGCAGCTGTCTTCCAAGCTGCACCCTGCCTCCATATCCGGCAGGATCACGATTTTTTCCGGTGCCAGGATTTTTGCGGTCTCCGCCATGAACTTGACCCCGCAAAATGCGATCACCTCAGCATCGGTTGCCGCCGCACGCTTCGAAAGCTCAAGCGAATCGCCAATAAAATCTGCCAGATCCTGAATGTCCGGCTTCTGGTAGTAATGGGCAAGGATGATGGCATTGCGCTCTTTTTTCAGGCGACCGATCTCGGCCACCAGATCGAGCCCTTTCAGCGTTTCGCGGATTGGCGCACTCATTGTCTGAACTCCACGCTCACTCTTGCTTCAAGCCCGGCCGCGCGCAGCGGCATGGCAAAGCTGCGCTCGATGGCGCGCGCGCTTGCATCCTTGGCCAGGCGGAGCATCGGGGCCGCCATGGCCTGTTCGCGGATGTCTTGCAACGCCCTTTTGTGATTGGCGCTGTCCAGCTCTTTTTCCACATTGGTAAAGGTCATCAGCAGCGTGCCGGCGCTATATTCGCGCACGGCATCCATCTTGAAGGCGATATCGGATGGCACCGGCTGTGGCAGCGCGACACGGAGCATGCCGGCCTGCGCATTCCATCGCACATCGGCCTGTTGCAACCTGCTCAGGTCCACCGTGTAGGTCACATCGGCCGGCACGATCAGCGTCTTTTCCGCGCTCAGCCCGACCCGGCTGGTCTGGCGGGAGGTGACGACCGTCACAAAACGGGCAGCAAAGGCGGACAGTCGGTTCTGCTCGCGCAAGGAGGCGAGCGCCGTCTGTGCCACGCTTTCGGTTGTCGCAGCAGAGCGGCTCGTCACCCACCATGCGAGCGCGATCAGCGCCAGCCCGGCGACCGCGAAACCGATCAAACCACGCTTCATCATGCAAGGCTCCATAGCAGGCGGGTATCAGTATCGGCCAGCACATCGGCCTCGGGCCACGCGGCACGTGCACGCCCCTGCGCCTCCAGATCGAGCAAATGCGCCAGCACGGACCGCCCGGCAGCGCCCTTCAGCCGGGGATCAAGCCCCTTGTACATGACAGCGACCATGGCCGCGATGGTGCGCGGCCCCTTGCCCAGTTCGCGCAGAATCTGGGCCTCGCGCTGGCGCCGGTGGCCGATCATGCCGCGCACGAGCTGGCGGGGATTGTCAATCACGGGGCCGTGTGCGGGAAAATAGATGCGATCATCCCGATCGTGCAGCTTTTGCAGGCTCGCCATATAATCTGCCATATTGCCATCCGGCGGGCTGACGACGCTGGTCGACCATTTCATGACATGATCGCCTGTAAAGAGCCCGCCATTCTCATGCAGCGCATAGCACAGATGATTGCTCGTGTGCCCAGGCGTTGCGACGGCCGCGATGGTCCAGCCATCGCCTGCCAAGACATCGCCATCGGCCAGCACGCGATCGGGCGCATAATCGGGATCAAAAGCCGAATCCGCGCGCGGGCCCCGATCATCAAGCGACAGCGGCGCACAGCCGATGATCGGCGCACCCGTCCGGGCCTTCAGCGGCGCAGCCGCCGGGGAGTGGTCGCGGTGCGTGTGGGTGCACATGATGGCCGCAATGCGCCGCTTGCCAACCACGCGCAATATCGCATCGACATGGCCGCGCCCGTTCGCATCGGCCGGATCACCCACCGAAAGGCCACTGCCCGCCGGCCCGGGATCGATCACCGCGACATCGGCGCCATCGGCACGCCCGATGATCCAGCTTTGCGTGCCCGTGAACGTATAGGGGCTGGCATTGGGTGCCAGCACGCGCACGACCAGATCGTCATGCCGCTCTGCCTCGCCGGCACGGATGCTATCTTGCCAGTCCATAGGGTGGATATGGGCGCTGCGCTTTCGTTGCGAAAGGGGAAATGCAAGCCCGGGCCACCGCCGGAACGGTAGGCAGCCTAAACGAATCGTGGATGGCGCGACGTTTGGCGAGGCGCTAATCTTTCGCGGCAAGGACATATGTTCTGCATCATCCGCCTGAAAGAAAGGGCAGAAAATGGCCGGTCCTCTCAGTCTCGACAACAACAATCTGCTCGCACAAATGCGCCAGATTTTCGACGGTGTGGCCAGTGGCCGCACGAGCCTCGTCGACGGCTATTCGCAGCTGCAATCGCTGGTTTTGCAGCAAACCGGGCTCGATCAGCTGATGGCGTCGCCCTCTCCGCTCGATCGGCTGAGCGGGCAGAATCAGCCCGCGGGCAGCGTGACCGTGCAGCGCGGCGACACGCTGGACGGCATTGCCCGTGCACATGGAACAGACTGGCAGACGCTCGCCCGAATCAATGGCCTGAGCAACCCTGATCTGATTCATCCCGGCCAGCAGGTTCGCCTGCCCGGCAGTGCGACGGGAAGCAGCTATACCGTGCAGCGCGGAGACACGCTGTCCGAGATTGCGCAAGCAAACAACACCAGCGTTGCCGCCCTTGCGCGGGCAAACAACATCGCCAATCCGGATCGCATCTATCCTGGCCAGCAGCTGACAATTCCGGATGGAAATGGCGTCACGGGGGGGCGCGGCACCACGCCTGGCAATGGCGCAACTCCGCAGCCGGCACCCGTTGAGCCCACGCCGCAAAACCCCAACGGCCCGGTTGCCAGCGGCCAAATCAACCTTGATCGCCTGCTTGATCGCAATGCCGGCAGCCAGTCGCTTGGTGCGATCATCATCGGCAATGCAGAGGGCACGCGCACGCCCGCTGGCGGCACGACTCGGGCCTATGGCGGCCATATCGATCCTGGCAATCAGGCGGCCAATGTCGGCAGCTTTTCACTCCAGAATGCAGGCGGCATGGGGCCGGAAGCGGCTGATCGGACCCAGCTCGGACGACTGGCGGCCCAGCGCCCGGCCTATGAGGCAGCCGCCCGCGCCGCCGGGCTCGATCCCAATAATGCCACGCTCGCGACGGCCTATTTCGATCTGTATAACCAGTCCCCCCGCGCGGCCGGGCGCTTCCTCGATCAGCTCGGCACCTTGCGCGAAGCGGGCATCAGCCAGCAAAGCGTGACGCAACTGCGCGTCAACAGCTTCATCGATCCGGCGACGGGCGAGCGCTATCGCGGAGCAGCAGGCGGATTTGTCAACATTGCGCGCGAACGGCTGGGGCGTGAACCCACTGCGGCCGAGATTCGTGCGACTGTCGAAGCGGATCAATCCCGTCGCCAGCGTGCCATGGTGAGCGCTATGGACGCGCAGGGCATCGATCATCGCGGCCGCGTGGCGGCACCAGAGCCGCGTGATCCTGCGCCCGCCAATGGCATGCTGGTCAACCCGACAGGGGGCGCACTGCGCAATGATTCGGGTGGTGAGGGGCATTTCGGCGCGTCGCGCCGGGCGAGCGGCGGCGGAACCAGGGCGCATATGGGCCTTGATCTGCTCTCGACACCGGGCCAGGACGTGCGCGCCCCGATTTCCGGCACGCTGACGGTCAGCAACCCCGGCAATGGGGTGCACTCCGGTTTCCGCATCACGGCGGATGACGGTACGGTCGTGAAGGTGTTTTACGCCAATCCCGATCCATCGCTGATCGGGCGACGCGTGAATGCGGGCGACACGGTGGCGACGGCACAGGACCTCCAGTTGCGCGGCAAATATCCGGCCAATGTGCAGGATCATGTGCATCTCGAAGTGCTTCTCCCCAATGGCCGCCATGTCGACCCTGCGCCGCTGGTTTTCGGGCGCTGAAACGATGGCACGAGCTGCGGTGGCAGCATATCTGGCGGGCGCGCTGCTGCTCGCCGGCTGCTCTGACAGTGGGGGCAGCAGGACCGCGCCGGACACAGCAATGGCACGGGCACCGCAGACATCAGCCCCGGCCAGCGCGGCGGCACCATCCGCGCCTGCAAAGACGAGG
>CAZFYJ010000089.1:0-7855 GCA_964523215.1 uncultured Sphingomonadaceae bacterium
TGCGCCGCCCGCTTTGCCCGATGGGAAGCCCCGGAATGGAGCCCAGAGCGCAAGCCAGAGCGGCAGCCACAGCGGAACCCCGCCTCAAGCCGTGCCGGCAGCCCCGGCGCAACAACCCTCCCCCGGCCCCGCTGCCCGATGACCATGGGGGCGGGCGCGCCGCAGGATGAGCGCTGGATGGCATCGGCGCTGGCGCTGTCGATGCGCGGGCTCGGCCAGACGGCCCCCAATCCGCCAGTCGGTTGCGTTATCGTGTCGGAAGGGCGCGTCATCGGTCGCGGGTGGACCCAGCCGGGCGGGCGTCCGCATGCCGAAGCCATGGCGCTGGAACAGGCCGGTGCCGCGGCGCGCGGGGCCACGGCCTATGTGACGCTGGAACCCTGCGCACATGAGAGCAGGCGCGGGTCGCCCTGCGCCGATGGCCTGATCTCGGCCGGGCTGGCGCGGGTGGTGGTGGCGCTGGGCGATCCCTTTCCCGCCGTCAACGGACGCGGGCTTGCCGCGCTGCGGACGGCTGGCATCGCCGTCGATATGGGTGTCGGCGCGGCGGCTGCCGGGCGCATCATGGCCGGCTTTCTGATGCGCCAGCGCCACGACCGCGCCCATGTCACGCTCAAGCTTGCGACCGCGCTCGATGGGGCCATCGCGCTCGCCAATGGCGAAAGCCGCTGGATCACGGGCGACGCTGCCCGGGCCCATGCCCATTTGTTGCGGGCGCACAGCGACGCCATTCTCGTCGGGCGCACCACCTGGGAGACTGATTCCCCAGCGCTCGACGTGCGGCTGCCGGGCCTGGAGGCACGCGCACCGCGCAGGCTGCTGCTGTCCAGCCGCCTGTCCGCCAGCGCGGAGGACGTGACGATCGTCGCCACACCGCATGATGCCGTGGCGCTGGCCGGGATCAACGATCTGCTGGTCGAAGGCGGGGCAGAGACAGCAGCGTCCTTCCTGAAGGCGGGGCTGGTCGATCGGCTGGTCCTCTATCGTGCGCCCATCCTCATTGGCGGGGGCAGGCCATGCCTTGGCGATATCGGCCTGTCTTCGCTTGCACAGGCGCATGGCCGCTGGCACAGGGTGGATCGGCGTCAGCTTGGTGACGATTGCGTAGAAATTTTCGAGGCAGCTTAGGGTCAGGACCTCATGTTCACAGGCATCATCACCGATATCGGCACCATCGTCCACGCGGATGCACGCGGCGATCTGCGCCTCACCATCGCCAGCGGCTATGATGTGCATCGCCTGGCGATCGGGGCCTCGATTGCCTGTTCGGGTTGCTGCCTCACGGTCGTTGCCAAGGGCGTGGGCGGCCTCCACGGCGTGGAGCGCGAGGTGGGGCACTGGTTTGCCGTCGATGCCAGCGCCGAGACGCTCTCGAAGACCGCGCCTGCCATGTGGGATGTGGGCCGCCGCCTCAATCTTGAGCGGGCCTTGAAAGTGGGCGACGAGCTGGGCGGTCACATCGTTACCGGCCATGTCGATGGCGTGGGCACGGTCGTTTCGGTCGAGCCGGTCGGCGGCTCGCACCGGGTGGTGATTGCCGCCCCGGCGGCGATTGCGCCCTTTCTGGCCGCCAAGGGGTCGATCACGGTCGACGGCGTATCGCTCACGGTCAACGATGTGACCGATCAGGCGGATGGCACGGCCCATTTCGGGCTGAACATCATCCCGCACACATGGGCGGTGACGACATTGGGCGATCTGGCCGCGCAGGCCGCCGTCAATCTCGAAATCGATGTGCTTGCCCGCTATCTGAAGCGGATGCAGGAAAGCCAGGCCCGCCTCACCGCATGATCCTTGTCATTTGAACGGATATCTGCCATATCGTTCACATGAGCAAATCGAGTGATGCCAAGACCGCGTTGGCGCCACCCGCCGAACGCCTGCACGATGGGCAGGAGGATGCGCGTGTGCTCTCGCAGGCCGTGGTGCGCATCGCGGCGCTCTGGGGCCTCAGCAATGCCCGGCTCGGTGCGATATTGGGCCTCTCGCCCGCCACGGTCTCGCGGCTGAAAAGCGGCCAGGCGCGGCTCGATCTGGCATCCAAATCCTTCGAGGCGGGGCAGCATCTGCTGCGCCTGTTCCGCAGCCTTGATGCCTTGCTTGGCAGCGATGATGATGCCGCGCAGCGCTGGCTGGCCGCGCCCAATCTTGATCTTGGGGGCCGCCCGATTGATCTGATGGCCCGGTTTCGCGGGCTGATGGCGGTGTGTGATTATGTGGACGACCATCGCGCTCGCATCTGAGCGGCGGCGCTATGCCGGGCGCGTGTGGCGGGTGGTCGAGGCGCAACACCGGATTTCCACCAACCGGCTGGCCGAAAGCAGCGCCGATCAGGCCCGGCTGGAAGTGCTGGCCGAGGCGGCCAAGCCAAATCTGCCGGCGGCGGCGCGCCATCTGGATTATCTGCTCGCATCGCCCTTTCGCTATGGCCACGCGGTTGCCAGCCGGTTTCGCCGGGCGGGCGAGCGGCCAGGCATATTCTATGCCAGCGAGCATGAGGCAACAGCGATTGCGGAGACAGCCTATTGGCGGCTGCGCTTTTTCGTGCGCGCGCATGGCTTTCGCCCGCCCCGAACAACCACCGAATATTCGAGCTTTTCGGTGGCGCTGCGCACGGCCCGGATGATCGATCTCACCCGCCCGCCCTTCGTTGCCGATCAGGACCGATGGATGGATGCGCAGGATTACAGCGCCTGCCAGGAGCTCGCATCGCGCGCCCGCGCCGCGGGGCTGGTGCTGATCCGCACAGCATCGGTGCGCGATCGCGAACATCGTGCCAATCTGGCGCTGCTCGATCCGTCAGGCTTTGCCGAAGCCGCGCCACGCCCCGAAAAAAGCTGGCACTTCCGCTATGAAAACGGGCGGCTGACCGCGCAGGCCGCCTTTCCGATGCAGGATCGCCACAGCTTTGCGCCGCAGGATTTCGGCTTGCCATTGCCCGATTTTCATCCTGATGTGAAAAATGAAACTTGATATCACATTATGATGTGATACTGCGGACATCATGAGCACCGAATTGATCGAAAGGGTCCGCCGTCTGGTCACCGATGGCGGCATGTCCAAATCCGGCCTGGCGCGCGCTGCGGGGTTGCACGCGAACACGCTGCGCGACCTCGAAACCCGTGAGTGGAACCCGACGGCGGAGACGCTGCGCAAGCTGGAGACATTTCTCTTTGATCAGGATGATGCGCCCGCGCTGGTGCCGATCGAGGACATTATCGAGGAAGCGCGCAATGGCCGCATGTTCATTCTCGTCGACGATGAGGATCGCGAAAATGAAGGCGACCTGGTCATCCCGGCGCAAATGGCGACGCCGGATGCCATCAATTTCATGGCCACCCATGGCCGCGGCCTCATTTGCCTCGCCCTCACACGGGAACGGGTCGACGCGCTCGGGCTTGATCTGATGAGCCGATCCAACGGCACCCGCCACGAGACCGCCTTCACTGTCTCCATCGAGGCGCGCGAGGGCGTCACGACAGGCATCAGCGCGGCAGACCGTGCACGCACCATTTCGGTGGCCATCGATGCCGCCAAGGGCAAGGCCGATATTGTGACGCCGGGCCATGTGTTTCCCCTCGTCGCCCGCGATGGCGGGGTGCTGGTGCGCGCCGGGCATACCGAGGCCGCTGTCGACGTCTCCCGACTTGCCGGGCTCAATCCTTCGGGCGTGATCTGCGAGATCATGAAGGATGATGGCACCATGGCGCGCATGGACGACCTCATCCTGTTTGCCCGCCACCACAAGCTCAAAATGGGCACGATTCGCGATCTGATCGCCTATCGCCGCAAGCATGATCATCTGATCGAAAAGCGGGCGGAAATGAGCTTCACCAGCCGCTGGGGCGGGGCGTGGACGGCGATGACCTTTTTCAACAAGGCAACAGGCCAGGAAACGATGGCGCTGCAGAAAGGGCGGATCGACCCCGCCCGGCCGACGCTGGTGCGGATGCACACATTGTCGATGTTTGTCGATGTCTTTGGCGAGCAGAATGAGCGCGCCGGCCTCTTGTCCCGCTCGATGCAGGCGATTGCCGAGGAAGGTGCCGGCGTGATCGTCGTCATCAACAAGCCGATGGCGGGCCTCGTGACCCGCTTCATCGAGCTGCGCGCGCAGGGCAAGGGTGCCGGAGCCCCGGAAATCGAGGAATTGCGAGATTATGGCGGCGGCGCGCAAATCCTGACGGAATTGGGCGTGCAGGACATGATCCTGCTCACCAACACGCATCACACGCTGGTCGGGCTCGATGGCTATGGGCTGTCGATCGTGGGTGAGCGGCCGATTCCAGGCACGGGAGGGGAATGAGATGGCCCGCTTTCTGATCGTCGAAGCGCGCTTTTACGACCATCTGAACGATATGCTGGTGGCCGGAGCGAAGGCGGTGCTGACGGCGGCGGGGCATGAGGTCGAGGTTCTGAGCGTCCCCGGCGCGCTCGAAATTCCCGGTGCCATCGCACTTGCGGACGCCAGCGGCGATTATGATGGCTATGTCGCGATTGGCGTGGTCATCCGCGGCGAAACCTGGCATTTCGAAATTGTCGCGGGCGAAAGCGCGCGCGGCATCATGGCGCTCACGCTGGATGGCCTTGCCATCGGCAACGGCATATTGACGGTCGAAAATGAGGCGCAGGCGCTGGTCCGCGCCGATCCTGCCCAAAAGGACAAGGGCGGCGAGGCGGCCAAGGCAGCGCTGGCACTGCTCGCGCTCAAGGAGCGCTTTGGATGACCTGTCCTGCCCTCAAAACCGGGTGGCGCGCACAGCGTCAGGCGTCGACCCTTTCCTGTGTCGGCCAGTCGGTATAGCCCTCCGGCCCTTCGGAATACCAGATCCTGTAATTGTCCGGCGTCCATGCATCGCCGTGCCGCAGCCGCATCACGAGATCGGGATTGCTGATAAAGGGCCGACCAAAGCTGATGGCATCCGCAAGGCCGCTTTCCAGATCGGCATCGGCGCGGGCACGATCATATTCCTGATTGAGCACCAGCGGATTGGTGAAGACATGGCGGATGTCGGGCGATATGCGGGGCACGTCCGTCGCCCCGAAATTGCCGAAATCCTTTTGCTCGCGCAGCTCGAGAAAGCCGATGCCGATCGCCTGCAGCGCCTGCGCTGCCGCAGTGAACAAGGCCACGGGATTGCTGTCGTCACAGCCTTGCGTTTCGCCATTGGGGGAAAGGCGCACGCTGGTGCGGCCCGCGCCCACTTCGCCCGCCACGGCCGCAGCCACCTCGCGCAGCAGGCGGATGCGGTTTTCGATCGGGCCGCCATAATCATCATCGCGCATATTGCTGTTGTCGCGCAGAAACTGATCGATCAGATAGCCGTTGGCCGCATGGATCTGCACGCCATCAAAGCCTGCAGCCATGGCATTGCGCGCGGCCGCCACATAATCGCCGATGATGCCCGGTATCTCGTCCGCCCGCAGCGGGCGCGCCGCGGCATAGGGCTGTTTGCCCGCATAGGTGTGTGCCATGCCGGGTGCCGTGGTCGCGCTTGCCGAAACCGGGATCGGGCCACCCGGCGCATCGGCCAGAAAATCGGGATGCACCAGCCGCCCCATGTGCCAAAGCTGCATGATGATGCGCCCGCCCGCTGCGTGCACGGCCTCGGTCACTGGCTTCCAGGCGTCCACCTGTGCGGCTGACCAGATGCCGGGCGCAGAGGGCCAGCCCAGCCCCTGCTGCGAAATGCCGGTGGCTTCCGAAATGATCAGCCCGGCGGCAGCGCGCTGCGCATAATAATCTGCCTTCAACGCGCTGATCGGCACATGGTCGCGGCTGCTGCGTCCGCGCGTCAGCGGAGCCATCAGGATGCGATTGGGCGCAGCGATATCGCCCAGCCGGATGGGATCGAAAAGGCTGGCCATCATGTTTTTCCTTGTTCGTTTCAAATTGAAATGGATATGGCAGCGCCTGTGTGAAGTGCAAGTGGCCACAGGCAGGGGGCCACAGGCAGGGGGCTACAGGCAGGGGGCCACAGGTGCAGCCGGGATGACAGCGGAAGACCATCACCAAAGCGCATCGGCACAGGCAGCAGCGCCGTCGCGCCTCGCCTTTGTGGCACTGGTCGGCGGCAATGCAGCGCTGGCGCTGGGGCCGATGCTGGTGCGCTTTGCCGATACCGGCCCCGTCGCGGCCGGGTTCTGGCGGCTGGCGCTGGCCGTGCCGGTGCTGGTGCTGCTGGCGATGGTGCAGCGCCAGCGGCTGACGGGCCATGGCCGCCACAGCTATGGGCTGATCCTGCTGGCCGGGCTGTGCTTCGGGCTGGATATTGTCAGCTGGCATCTCGGCATCGTGCAGACCAAGGCAGCCAATGCCACGCTGTTCGGAAATGCTGCAAGCCTGTTTCTGGTGCTCTATGGCATCGTGCTGGCGCGCCGGCTGCCTGCTGGCCCGCAGGCGCTGGCCATAGTGCTGGCCTTTCTGGGCGGTGCCATCCTGATGGGGCAGAGCTATGAGCTCGATCCGCAGCATCTGCGTGGCGATGTGCTGAGCCTGCTCGCCGGGCTGCTCTATACCGGCTACATGATCGGCATGCAGCGTGCGCGCGATCGCGTGCCCCATTGGTCTGCGCTTGCGCTTGCCACTCTCGCGGCAACGCTGCCGACGCTGCTGGCCGCACTGGCCCTGGGCGAGACGATCTGGCCGCATCATTGGGGGCCGGTGCTGCTGCTGGCGCTTTCCAGCCAGATCATCGGCCAGGGGCTGATCATCTATGCGCTGCCCCATTTTTCGCCGCTGATCATCGGGCTGGCGCTGCTCACCCAGCCTGCGCTGGCGGCATTGTCCGGCTGGATCGCCTTCGGAGAACGACTGACCATGCTCGATCTGGTCGGCGGCGCCCTGGTCGCAGCCGCGCTGGTGCTGGTGCGCCTTCCGGCTGTATTGCCAGCACCGGGCAAAAAGGCGTAACGTGGCGCCATGAGTGTATCGCTGCCCGACGACCCCACCCTGGAAGAGCTGGCCGCATGCCTGGTGCCCGCAATGGCCGAATCGGCTGCCTTTGATGGCTGGGGCGCGGCGTGCGTGGCCGCCGCTGCCGATGTGACCGGGATTGATCCCGATCTGGCACGGCTGGCGCTGCCGGAAACGCCGGCAAAGCGCATCGATGCCTGGTTTGCTTGGGTGGATGCGGAGATGGCCCGGCGGCTGACTCCCGATGCGCTGGCGACCATGAAGATTCGTGATCGCATCACCGCGCTGGTGCTGGTCCGGCTGGAGATTGTGCAGCCCAACAAGGAGGCGCTGCGCCGCGCGCTTGCCATATTGGCGCTGCCGACCAATGCTCCGCTTGCCGCCCGTCTCGGCTGGCGCGCGGCCGATGCGATGTGGCGGCTGGCGGGGGATAGCGCCACCGATTTCAACCATTATTCAAAGCGTGGCATATTGGGCAGTGTCTATGCCGCGACGCTGGCTGCCTATATGACCGAAGACGATCCGGCTTTTCCCGCCACCCGCGCCTTCCTCGCGCGGCGCATCGAAGGGGTGATGCGCATCGAAAAGGCCAAGGCCGCATGGCGCACCCGAAGCAGCAAGCGGCTCAGCCTTACGCGCTTCGTCAACCGCCTGCGCGCCCCAGGCTGAGGATGCCGCTGCCGACCTGCAAGGCTTGACAAGCCCGGCAGAATCAGCAAAAGGCGCGGCCTGATCGCGGGTCCGCCGGGTGCGGGCCCAAATTTTTTTGCGACCGATTTTTATGTGCGAATGGCCATGCCCGGTGATCGCACGGCGACTTTTTTGAGGAACAGGCAATGGCAAAGCCCACCACAGTCAAGATCCGGCTCGTCAGCACGGCGGAAACCGGCTTTTTCTACGTCACGAAGAAGAATCCGCGCACGATGACCGAAAAGATGG
>CAZFYJ010000090.1:0-7821 GCA_964523215.1 uncultured Sphingomonadaceae bacterium
ACGCGCGCCCAGAACCCAATATTCGAGGGCAACCGGGGCAAGCGGCTGTCCCCGGAACCCGCCTTCGCGGGCAATCAGCGCAAGCAGCCCCAGCTGAAGGGCATAGCCATGCTGCCGCTGGCGCACGCTGGGTTGGCTGCTGCCGCTCTTATAGTCGACGATGGCGATTTCACCGCCCGCCAGCTGGTCAATCCGGTCTGCGGTGCCGCTCAGGCTGATCCCGGCATACTGAATGCGCCCTTTTTCTTCGACCAGCCAGGGCACGCGCCCTTCCGCTTTCGCGGCAATGATCTGCGCACCCGCCCAGCGAAGACCGCTGAGCAATCTCGGCTGCCACAAGGTGCGCATGATGCTGTCCACCTCGGCACCGCGCAGCATGACACGGGCGGCGTCGAGCAGCGCTTCGACGTCAAGCGCGCCTCCATTGACCCAATTTTCGAGCAGCCGGTGGATGATGGTTCCGCGCCAGGCCGCATCTGGCGGCGCATCCAGCGGGCGCAGACGCTCCAGCTTCAGAACATGCCGTGCATAAAAGCTGAACGGATCAGCGCGCAGCATATCCAGCCGGGAGGCACTGATGGCCTTTGGCCGGGCCGTTTGCGGCGGGCGAGGCGCCGGGCGGGCCATGAGTGGCACCGGATCGGCGGCATCCATCTCACGCGCCAGGCGCGCAAGATCGAGATCAGAACATGTGTCGGGAACCGCATCGCCCGCCAGCGCCTTTAGTCGCAGCCAGAAGCGCGAGGCAATGGTCGGCGATGTCTCATCCCGCTTGGCGCGGGTCAACAGCACTTCAGGAGCCGCGAGGGCGCTTGCGAAATCCTGGGCCGCCAATCCGATTTGCGCGTCGATCCCGGGCAGGCCGAGCGCTGCGCGCACCCCGGTTGCAAGCCATGGATCGCTGCGCATTGGGCGCGGCCAGCTGCCTTCATTGAGCCCGCCCAATATGAGCCGGTCCGCCGATTGCAGCCGAGCCTCAAGCGTCCCCAATATCGACAGCCGCGGATGATCGCCATAAGCCTTGCGCACGATGATACCGCGCAGCAACTGGTCCACCAGATCAGGGAGCAGGGCCGTATCTGCAAGCAAAGGGCCATGCGGCGCCTGGCTTTCCCATTGTTCAATCTGCTGCGCCAGCTGGCGGCCCGCCTGCCCTTGCCAGACGCCATCCCCGCACAAGCCACTCAGTGTCTTGCGCAACGCCGCCACAAGCGGCCCCATCGCATGGGTGCGCCCTGCTTCGGCAAGCGCATGGTCCAGCGGTGCGACCAAGGCGGATACATCATCCCACCAGCCTTGCAGCCTGCGCTGCGCATCGAGGCGCGCCGCCCATTCAGGGCCATCATCGGCCTGCGATGCGAGCCCCTGATACATCTCCTCCAGAAAACTGGCGATGCCATCCAGCCCGGCGGCCGGGCGTGGGCCACGCAAGGCAAGATCGAGTTCGCGCACCCGATCCAGCCATGGGAGACGCCCCTCCCCGGCCTGCACCAGCGGATGCTGGAGCAGCGCAATCAGCGCGACCGGGGCCCATTGCGATGCAACTGCCCGCGCAAGCGCCATCAGCGCAGCTCCGGGTGGCAAGAGCAGCAGCGACTGGCCAGCGCTATCGTCTGCCGCAATGCCCCAGCGCGCCAGATGCGCGATCACCCGTTCGGCAAGCATGCGATCCGGCGTTACCAATGCTGCCCTTTTGCCCGGGGTTTCCAGGGTTTCGCGCATCAGCAGAGCAATGGCCTGGGCTTCCTGATCTGGGCTGGTCAGTTCGATCATGCACAGCCCCGCCACAGCCTCCTGCGCCGGGCGCGCATTACGCCACGCCCCGGAAAAGGCCGCCGGCACGAACAGGGCTGAAATCAGCGCGGAGCGCGAGTGCACAGCTATGCCCGGCTGCGGGTCATCCTGGCCCGGCCACGGCCGGACATCATCGGGGCGCGCACTCATCGCATCCAGCAACATCAGCAGCGCATGCTGCGGGTGGCGTTCGTCTCCACCAATCCGCCTGCCGGGCCTTTCGGGATCGGCCCTGCCCATGATCTGTTCGCGATGCTGCGCAGGCATGGCGAGATCGAGCCCGGCAAAGACAACCGCGCCCTTCGGCATTCGCGCAATGACACGCAGCAAGCGGACCACCGCCGGCGCATTGGTGGAGATGCCGGCTGCAAGCACGGGATGATCGGGGGGCGCGGCGGCCCAGGCCTGCGCCAGCCGGTCAAGAATGTGGTTGCGCACCGCCACGGCATCGTCCTTGCCAAGCGCGGCCAGCACATCGGGCCATTCGCGCCACAGCAGCTGCAGCATGATCAGCGATTTCTGCCAGTGTGCGCCAAGGCCGCCGACATCCAGCGTCGCCAGATCCTGCGGCTTCGTCCCGAAAACGATCAGCTGGTCAAGCGCGTTGCCAAGCCCCTGGGCCAGCTGCATCGCGGCGGGCGCATCCAGCACATTGTCCAGCTTTTCCTCAAGCTGCTGGATCATTCTGGCGAGCCGCATGGTCCGCTCGGCCGGGCTGATGATGGCCCTTTCCTCGGACGCAGCGGCTGCCGAAAGGGCCGCAAGGCCGATCCCGGCATCAATATCCAGCTCCAGATCGCCGACAGCAAGCAGGCGCGGCATCAGCAGGCCCTCTTCTGCACGGCGGATGAAGGCATCGCGCACTGCCGATACGGCGCGGCTGTTCGGCAGAATGATCACCGCGCGGGCGAGGTCCTCCGGCTTTGCCTGGTGCTGGGCGAGCAGAGTGCCGACCAGCGCATCGGCAAAGGGGCGTTCATGCCCGATCACATAAAGTTGCGGGCCGCCCGTTTCAGCCATGGGCGGCGGGCGAGCCTTCAGCCATTGCCGCAGCAGCCAGCGCGGCCGTTGCCGGTGCGATGGCATCCGGCGTGCCGACATCGAACCATTCGCCTTCCATCACAAGGCCGAAAAGGCGCCCGGCCGCCAGTGCGCGATCCCAGAAGATATTGGTCGAAAACGCGGGTCCGGGCGGATCGGTGAGAATAGCCGGGGCGATGATCTGCACACCGGTCCAGATATAGGGTGCCTCGCACGCGGCACCGCGTCTGTGCAGCCGGCCATCATCCCCGCAGAAGAAATCGCCAACGCCGGCATGATGATGGGCATGCGCACGCGGCACCAGCAGCATCAGCACATCCATCGCGCCGCCATCCCAATATGACGCCAATCGCGCGAGCGAAGGCTCGCCCGCATCGATCCAGACATTGTCGGTATTGATGCAGAAAAAGGGCGCATCGCCCAGCAGCGGACGCGCCTTCATCAGCCCGCCCCCGGTTTCGAGCAGGGCATCGCGCTCGTCAGAAATCTGCACGTCGAGATCGCTGGCGCGTTCCGCCAGATGCGCCTCGATATGATCCGCCAGATAATGCACATTGGCAACGATGCGGCGCACGCCCGCACGCCGCACATGGCCCAGAACATGATCGAGCAGCGTCGTCTCGCCCAGCCTGATCAGCGGCTTTGGGCGATCGAGCGTGAGCGGGCGCATGCGCGTGCCCATTCCGGCAGCCATGATCATCGCCGTGCGCGGCGGATCAGCATTGGTGCGCTGCATGATCATGCCTCATGGTCGCGCCATGCAGCGCTGCGCATTGCCGCTGGCACATTTGCGTCAAACCAGCGGGAGAGCGGGGCAAGCGCTGGCTGGGCAAGATCATGCTCCAGATAACGCCAGACCCGCGGCTGAAATCCGGTGTAATGCACCTTGCCATCCCGTTTCCACAGCCGTGTGAAAATGCCCAGTATCTTGGTGTTGCGCTGGGCTCCGAGCACGGCATAATCATGCCTGAAATCAGGCATCGGCGCGCCTGCATCAAGATAGCGCTGCAGCATTTCTTCCTCGAGCGCGGGCGCAACATCGCGGCGCGCATCCTGCAGCATCGACACCAGATCATAGGCGCAGTGCCCGGCCAGCGCATCCTGGAAATCGAGCAGCCCGAAGCGCGCAATGCCAGGGCGATCGAGCAGCATCACATTTTCCGCGTGATAATCGCGCAGCACGGTGACCGGCGGGGATTGACGCTGAATCACCGGGGCCAGCAAACCCTGCCAGATCGCGTCCCAGCTCTCACGATCCACGTCCAGCCCCAGCGCCGGGCAATACCATTCGACGAACAGATTCACCTCGCGCAGATATTCGGCCATGTCATAGTCGCGCAGGGCCATTGCAGGCCGGGCATGGAGCGCGCGCAGCACATCGACGGCAAGGGCATAGACCGCGCGCTCGGCCGATGGATCATCTGCAATCGCCTCGCGCATGCGGTTGGTTCCGAAATCCTCAATCAGCGCCAGCCCGCGCGCTGCATCAAAACCATGCACCTGCGGCGCAGAAAATCCCGCACCCAGCAACCATTTGGCAACCGCAATAAAAGGTGCCGCATCTTCCTGGGGCGGCGGGGCGTGCATCAAGATCGCGGACCGGCCGGGCATCGCAACCGTAAAGTAGCGGCGAAAGGAGGCATCCCCTGCGAGCGCCCGGATTTGGGCGCCGGGCCAGCCATGCTGTGCCAGAAATTCGATTGCACCATCGGGAATATCTAAAGTGTCGGCCATGCAATCCTGTTCCAGAAATCGGCGTCGTCATGCGCCAGCTGGCGCTGCTCTCCGTTGCCGGAAATGGCCAGCATCGGCAAGTGCTTCAGGCCAAGGCCGAAGCCGGGCAACGCCATCAGACGATCCGGCCATTCGATCAGCAGCGCATGGCTGCGCAGCGCATCGCCAAGACCGAGCTCCGCAATGTCTTCGCCGCTTTCGATGCGATACAGATCGACATGGAGCAGATCAAGCGTGGGAGCGGCCAGGTGATAGGGCTGGACGAGGGCATAGCTCGGGCTGGGAACTTCGCCGGCATGTCCCAGTGCAGAGAGGATCGCCCGCACCAGCGTCGTCTTGCCAGCGCCAAGCGCGCCAACAAGCCCGATCGCAGCCTGAGGCAGGATGTGCGGCGCCAGTGCAGCCGCGATGCGGGGGAGATCGGCCGGGCCATATTGGCCGATTGCATGCCAGCTCATGGTGCCTGCCGCGGCCATTCAAGCGCGACCAGCGCCCCTTCGCCCACACGGGAGACGAGCGTGAGCGTGCCGCCATGCGCCTCGGCAAGCTGGCGTGCAAGCGCAAGCCCGAAGCCGGGTGCTGCACCATGCGATGGCGGCGTTCGTGCCTTGAGATCGAAGGCGGCCTTTTGTGCCGCCTCGTCAAGGCCCGGCCCATTGTCGGAAACGATGATGCGAACGCGCTTATCCGTGCCATCACCGTAGAGCTGGACACGCCCCTCCGGGATCCGCGCAGCCGCAGTGAAGTTGATCGCATTGCCCAGCAACTGATCGACAATCTGCCGGATGCGACGGGGGTCGCCATCGCCCTGGCCCAGGCTGGGATCGATTTCGAGCACCAGTTCCAGCTGATTGTCCTGCGCTTTGGGCAGCGCCGCATCAAACGCCTGCTGCAGCATCGCCGCCAGATCGATGCGAGTAATGTCCAGCGGCAAATTGCCAGCCTCGCTCTGCGCGAGATCGAGCACAGTATCGATATGTCGGCCAAGCTCCTGCACTGATTGCAGAATCGCTCCCACATATTCGCGCGCCTGCGGCGGCACATCGCCAGCATAGCCGCCGTCGATCAGCTCGGCAAAGCCGGCAATGGTGGTAATCGGCGTGCGCAGCTCATAGCTCATTTTGGCAAGGAAGTCGCTTTTGATGCGGTCTGCCTCGGCCAGCGCCTCTGCCCGCTCGGTCAGCGCACGCTCCATCCGGTGACTGTCGCTGATGTCGAGCATGGCAAACAGGGCATTGCCATCAGGCAGCGGCGTTGCGGCAAACCTGTAAATCGCGCCATTCGCAAAATCAGCCTGGCCCTGACGCTGCCGCCGCTCAACCGTGGCGGAGCGGACCAGCTCCTGAATGATGCTGGCATGCTGGCTCTTCTTCAGCAGCGGGGCCACACGATTGAGCAGCGTATCGATCCGCGGATGGGTCGAGAGAAAGCCTTCGTCCAGCCCCCAGATCGTGCTGAACCGCCGGTTCCAGCTTTGCAGCCGCCCATCGCTTGAAAACACGGCAATGGCCTCGAACAGATTGTCCAGCGTTGCCGCACGCACCCGCAGCAAAATATCTCGCGCGCCGGCAAGCCGCACCTGCTCGGTCCGGTCTTCGAACAGCAGCAGCAGGCCGCCATCGGGCGCTGGTTGCGCCATCGCCCGGACATGGCTGCCATCGCGCAGCATCCAGGCCTCCTCAATCAGATCAGTGGCCGAAAACCAGGCATTGCGCTCTGCCCGCCAGGCAGGGAAATCGCGGGTTTCGGGCAGGCGGCCATTTTCGCGCATCTGATCAAGCACACGATCAAAGGGCGGCTGTTCGGCCAGGCTGTCCGGTGCCAGCGCAAACAGGCGACGAAAGGGCTGATTGCAAAAGAGCAGCTGCCGGTCTTTCGAAAAGCGGGCAACGCCTGTCGAAAGGCGATCGAGCATATCCCGCTGGGACTGGCTCAATGCCCGCAGTTCGCTGCGCACCTTTTCCAGATCGTGCAGATCGATGGCATAGCCGGCAACGCCTGTTGAGCCGACCGGCACATCAACCACGCGGGTCAGGCGGCGCACGGCCCTTGCTGTCACCGGGATCGTCCGCTGCACAGGGCTTTCGGATTGCAGTGCCCGCCGGGCGGCGTCCTGAGCTGTTTCTCCGGCCACAGGCTCGACCAGTTCGACCTGTCGCATGATCACATCATCGGCATCCTGCGCACCTGTCGCCTCGACATAGGCGCGATTGACAAGCGTCAGCTGCCCTTCCCGCCGATACCACATCGGCATGGGGGCCGCTTCGATCAGTGCCGAAAGCGCGTCAAAGGCAGCAACAGCCTCGTCGCGCTCGCTGCGCGCGCTTGTTAGCTGATTGGCCAGTTCGCTGACATTCTGGAACCACAGGACAGCAGAGCCCGCCGCCCCGCTCGCCGGATCTGCAGGCACACCTTCGACCAGAAACCGGATGTGCGATGATTCAAGCCCGATCAGCATTGAAAAAGGGCGTGCGGTGCGCTGTGCCGCCCGCACTGCTGCACGCAGGGCAAGGAAATGCTGCTCGGACAAGCCTCGGCCAGCGTCACGCAGTTGATCAAAGCTCGATGGCATCATCTCCAGCCCGAGCCAGCGAGCCAGCCGGTCAGACCCTTCGATGCGGAAATCGGGGCGCACGATCAGCGGCTGGGCGGGCGCTGCTTCGATCATCGCACTCAGCCGCTTGGCCTGTGCGCCGGAAAAGCTGGCGGCACGCTGCATTGCAACGCCGCGTGCAATCGCCCACAACGCGCCGACCAGCCACAGCACGGCAAGCACGCCGAGCCCGAACAGCGTCGCCCGATCAAGGCTCAGCATGCGGTGCCCGGGCGTGCCCCGCCACAGCGATCAGCATATCGAATATCTGCGTGCATGGGCCGCCTCTAGACGAGGCGCACGACAAACCCAAGCATCAGATTGCAGAGCGGCACGCGCGGTACGCACTCAATAGCGATAATGATCCGGCTTGAACGGCCCGGCTTCTCCCACCCCGATATAAGCGGCCTGGCGCGGCGTCAGCTTGGAAAGCTTCACGCCCAGCTTTTCCAGGTGCAGCGCGGCGACCTTCTCGTCGAGATGCTTGGGAAGCACATAGACCTCGTTCTGATACTGGTCGGTCTTGGTGAACAGCTCGATCTGGGCGAGCACCTGATTGGTAAAGCTGGAGCTCATCACGAACGAGGGGTGCCCCGTTGCGCATCCCAGGTTGACGAGGCGACCCTTGGCCAGAATGATGATCTGCTTGCCATCCGGAA
>CAZFYJ010000091.1:0-7785 GCA_964523215.1 uncultured Sphingomonadaceae bacterium
CAAGGCCGCGCAGCGAAAGCACGGCGACTTCGGTCGTGCCGCCGCCGATATCGACCACCATCGAACCGATCGGCTCGGTCACCGGCATGTCCGCACCGATGGCGGCCGCCATAGGCTCCTCGATCAGCCACACCTGGCTCGCCCCGGCATTGGAGGCGGCATCGCGGATCGCGCGGCGCTCGACCGAAGTGGAGCCCGAGGGCACGCAGATCACGATTTCGGGCCAGCTGGGGATGCGGCGCGGGCCATGCACCTTCTGGATGAAGTGCTTGATCATCTGTTCGGCCACGTCGATATCGGCAATCACGCCATCGCGCAGCGGGCGAATCGCCTCGATATTGTCGGGCGTCTTGCCCATCATCATCTTGGCATCGTCGCCCACGGCCTTCACTTTCTTGATGCCGTTGATCGTCTCAACCGCGACCACCGATGGCTCGTTCAGGACAATGCCCTTGCCACGCACGTAAACCACTGTGTTCGCGGTGCCCAGGTCAATCGCCATGTCATGGGAAGGAATCTTGAAAAAGCGGGAAAAAAAAGACATATCCGGTTCCTGCGTCGCCCCGGTTCCGGGCGGTTGTGATCTTGCGATCGTTCGGCTTGGACCCGAATCCGGGCTGCTGTGGCGGATCATTTCGGGCCGTGCTCCTGCCGATCGAACGACGCAGCGATGGTGCGAAATGAAAATGCCCCGGCGTCCCTTTTTGGGTCGAGGTTGGGGCCCGACTGCGCTAGGACGACTGCTATGTCAATACGTCGCCTGCCGGAAAATCTCGTCAATCGCATTGCCGCGGGTGAAGTGGTCGAACGGCCTGCCAGCGCACTCAAGGAACTGGTCGAAAATGCGCTCGATGCCGGGGCCAGCCGCGTGCGCATCGCGCTCGCATCGGGCGGGCTTGACCTGATCGAGATCAGCGATGACGGGCATGGCATCGCGGCTGATCAGATGCCATTGGCGTTTGAGCGGCATGCCACCTCCAAATTGCCCGATGACGCGCTTGAGTCCATTGCCACGCTGGGTTTCCGCGGCGAGGCGCTGCCCTCCATCGCCAGCGTTGCCCGCGTCCTGATCGAAAGCAGGGCCGGGTCGGCGGATGGCTGGCGCATGATCATCGATCATGGAGATACCATCGCGGCAGGGCCAGCCGCCTGCGCGCCGGGCACGCGCATCCGGGTGGAGCAGCTGTTTGCCAAAGTGCCGGCACGGCGCAAATTCCTGCGCTCTGCGCGCAGCGAATATGCCGCCTGTGTCGATGCGCTGCGCAGGCTTGCCATGGCGCGGCCCGATGTCGCCTTTCAGGCAAGCCATGATGGCCGCAGCTTTCTCTCGGTTCAGGGCGGGCAGACCCGGCCGGAGCGGGTGGCGGCGCTCACCAATTCCGGGCTGATTGCCAACAGCATCGCGATCGATCTGGAACGCGATGGCGCGCATCTGGGCGGCGTAGCAAGCCTGCCGACCTTCACCCGCGGGGTTGCCGATCATCAATATCTGTTCGTCAATGGCCGCCCGGTGAAGGATCGTCTGCTGATCGGGGCCGTGCGCGGTGCCTATGCCGATCTCATCGCGCGCGATCGTCATCCGCTGGTGGCGCTGTTTCTCGATATGCCCGGCGGCGATGTGGATGTGAATGTCCACCCGGCAAAGACCGAGGTGCGCTTTCGCGATCCGGCGCGCATCCGCGGCCTGGTGATCAGCGGGCTGCGCCATGCGCTTGATGCTGCGGGCGTGCGCACGGTTCAGCATGCCGCTCCGGACATGGCGAAACATTGGCAGAGCGGCGTTGCCCCCGCGGCCCGGCAAGGCGCATTTTTCGCGCCGCCGCCGGAAGCCCTGTCGGCATCGCCAGCGGCATCGGTCTCCGCGATCGGCGATGCAGCGCTGGTGCAGGATTTTGGGCAGGTCTATCGCGCCGAGGCCGCGCCTCCGCTGGCGGCACCACCCCAGGCGCGGGCCGAGCTGCCCCAGGATGATCTGGCAAGGCGCTATCCCATGGGGGCGGCGCGGGCGCAGATTGCCCGCACCTATATCGTTGCCGAGGCTGAAGACGGGCTGGTGGTCGTCGATCAGCACGCCGCGCATGAACGGCTGGTGCTCGAACGCATTCGCCGCGGGCTGATGGGCGCGGCGGGCAGCGGCATTCCCGCCCAGCGCCTGCTGATCCCCGATGTTGTCGAGCTGGACGACGTGGCGTGCGACCGGTTGGAGGCGCGGGCAGCCGAGCTGGCGGCCTTCGGGCTGGAGCTGGAGCGCTTTGGCCCCTCCGCGATGCTGGTGCGCGCCACGCCTGCGCTGCTGGGCGAGGTGGACAGCGCCCGCCTGCTTGCCGATCTGGCAGACGAGATTGGCGCATTTGATACTGCGCTCTCGCTCAAGGAAGCGCTGGATCAGGTAGCGGCCACCATGGCCTGCCACGGCTCGGTGCGTGCCGGGCGTGCGCTTGGCCTTGCCGAAATGAACGCGCTGCTGCGCGAGATGGAGGTGACCCCGCATTCGGGCCAATGCAACCATGGCCGCCCGACCTGGATCAAGCTGGCGCACGGCGATATCGAGAAGCTGTTCGGGCGGAAATAGGGTCCGTTCTGGTTGCAGCACAGCTGCGCCGCATCAGCCCTGCGCAGCAGGCTCGCGCACCTCCACCAGGCCGAGCGCGATCATGGTCATCACCAGCTCGCCATGCTGGTTGTACACGCTCCAGCGCGTTTTGGTGATCCCCATTTCAGGGCGCGAGGCGGATTGGCGCTTTTCCAGCATGTGCTGCTCCACATGGATGGTGTCACCGGGATAGACGGGCTTGATCCAGCGCAGCTCGTCAATGCCCGGCGAACCGAGGCTTGCCACCTGATGCTCTTTCCAATGATCGACCATCAGCCGCATCGTCATCGCTGCCGTGTGCCAGCCGCTGGCCGAAAGTCGCCCGAAATAGGTCTGCGCGGCTGCCTCATCGTCAAGATGAAAGGGCTGCGGATCATATTGTGTTGCAAAATCGATCACCTCTTCGCGCGTCACCAGCTTTGCGCCGCTTTTGCTCACCGTGCCGACAACGAGGTCTTCGAAATAGATCACCGATGGGGCCACTTCACACATTGAAGCGAAACAGCATGATGTCGCCGTCCTTCACAACATAATCCTTGCCCTCGGATCGCCACTTGCCTGCTTCTTTCGCGCCGGCCTCGCCGCCATGCGCCACATAATCAGCATAGGCCATCGTTTCGGCGCGGATGAAGCCTTTTTCGAAATCGCTGTGGATGACGCCCGCGGCATTGGGCGCGGTTGCACCGCGTGTCACTGTCCAGGCGCGGGCTTCCTTTGGGCCCACCGTGAAGAATGTGATGAGATCGAGCAGATCATAGCCGGCCCGGATCACGCGGGCGAGGCCGGTTTCGGTCAGGCCCAGGTCCGCCAGAAACAATGCGCGCTCCTCGCTGTCCATGGTTGCAATGTCGGCCTCGATCGCGGCGGACACCACCACGGCCTGCGCGCCTTCCGCCTGTGCCTTGGCCTTCACCGCGGCCGAAAGGGCATTGCCCGTTGCCGCGGCGCCTTCCTCGACATTGCAGACATAGAGCACCGGCTTTGCCGTGATCAGCTGAGCCTGATCAAAGGCGCGCCGCTCTTCCGGGTCGTTGACCGCGGTCATCCGTGCGGGCCTGCCTTCGCGCAGCAGATCGAGCGCACGGCCGAGCACGGCCGCCGCCGCCTTGGCCTCCTTGTCGCCCTGTGCCGCCTTTTTCTGCAGATTGGGCACCCGCTTTTCCAGGCTCTCAAGGTCAGACAACATCAGCTCGGTTTCCACGGTCTCTGCATCAGAGATCGGATCGATGCGATTGTCGACATGCTGGATGTCGTCATTTTCAAAGCAGCGCAGCACATGCACAATGGCATCCACTTCCCGGATATTGCCTAGAAACTGGTTGCCAAGCCCTTCGCCCTTCGATGCCCCGCGCACCAGCCCGGCAATATCGACAAAGGCCAGCTGCGTTTCGATGATTTTTGCGCTGTTGCCAATTTTGGCAATGGTCTGCAGCCGCTCATCGGGCACGGCGACATTGCCGACATTGGGCTCGATCGTGCAGAAGGGATAATTGGCTGCCTGTGCCGCCTGCGTCTCGGTCAGGGCATTGAACAGCGTGGATTTGCCAACATTTGGCAGGCCCACGATACCGCATTTGAAACCCATATCTCAGTCCTCTTGTCGTCTGAAGGCGACATCATTCATGAAGCGCACATCATCGCCCGCGGCCAGCCACGGCGCCTCAGCAGCAACTGCGCCCAGCAGATCGGCCAGCTGATCGGCCTCTGCCTTGGCAAAGGGTCCGAGCACATAAGGCGTCACCCGGTCCTTGTGCCCCGGATGGCCGATGCCCAGCCGCACCCGGCGGAAATCCGCACCGATATGCGCCATGGTGCTGCGTATGCCATTATGCCCGGCCGCCCCCCCGCCGCTGCGCACCTTCAGCTTGAAGGGGGCAAGGTCCAGCTCGTCGTAAAACACGGTCACGGCGTTCGCGTCCAGCTTGAAGAAATCGCATGCGGCGCGAATGCTGCGCCCGCTTTCGTTCATGAAGGTCTGCGGCTTGATCAGCAACAGCTTGGCAGCGCCGATCCGGCCTTCACAGCAAAGCCCCTGAAAGCGCTGCTTCCAGGGGCTGAAACCGTGCGTTTCGGCAATCGCGTCGATCGCCATGAAGCCGATATTGTGCCGGTGCAGCGCATAGGCGGTGCCCGGATTGCCAAGACCTGCCCAGATTTGCATCTGGTGACGCGGGGTTACGCCCCGTCGCCTTCAGTCTTGCTGGTGTCGCCTTCCTGGCTCTTCAGCCCGGACGGGGCAACCACCGTTGCAATGGTGAAATCACGATCGGTGATCTTCGATCTGCTGCCTTCGGGCAGGGTGACATGGCTGATATGGATCGAATCACCCACATCAAAGCCGGTCAGATCGATTTCGATATCATCGGGGATCTTGTCTGCAGCACAGATCAGTTCCAGCTCGTGACGGACGATATTCAGCACACCGCCGCGCTTCAGGCCGGGCGAGGCTGCTTCGTTCATGAATTTCACAGGCACATCCACATCAACCGTGGCATTGGCCGAAAGCCGCATGAAATCAACATGCTCGGGCCGTTCCGTCACGGGATGAAGGTGCACATCCTTGGGCAGGGTGCGGTGCGCCTTGCCATCGACATCCACCATCACGATGCTGTTCATGAAGTGGCCGGTCATCAATGCCTTGATGAGGGCTTTTTCCTCCAGATGCACCATCAGGGGTGTTTCATTGCCGCCATAGATCACGGCGGGGACACGGCCTTCGCGACGCAGTGCACGGGAGGCTCCCTTGCCAGCCCGGTCGCGCGTCTCGGCCGCAAGTGTCAGCTGTTCGCTCATTTGCTCTACTCCGATTGCTTGGACAATTTCCCGCCACGCCTCCAGGGATGACCATGTGCGGGAGCCGGGCCGTTAGCGGCACGGCGCGCAAATTGCAAGCATCGCGATGGCGTGGTGCGGCAGCGGCCGGCGGCTATTGCAGGCGTGTTGCCTGATGCCCCATGGGTTCCAGCAGCGCCTGCACGCTATCCTTGCCGACCAGATGGCCTGCCCCGACCACCATCAGCACCGTGCCCGGCTGTTCCATCCGCGCCTTCACCCAATCGGCCCAGGCGCGGTTGCGCGCCACGATCAGCCGATCATAAAGCACGGGATTATCTGCAAAATCGCCCGCAAAAGCGCGTTCAAACTGCGCCATGTCTCCTTTCGCCCAGGCATTGAGCATTGGCTTGAACATGCGTGTGCGCTGATCCTGCGGGGCAAGCGAGCGCAGCAGCATGGTCTGCTGGGCCGCCGGGGGCAGATCGTTGAGCAGCTTGATCTGGGCAAAGGCGGTCTCAAGCCCGCTGACCGGCCGGCCCGTGCTTTTGAAATAGGGCAGGATGACCTGTTCGACGCCGTGATCCGCGCTCAGCCCGGTTTCGGCATAGCTTTGCTGCGCAAAGGCAAGCGAGACGGCCCAGCTTTCCATCTTGTCCAGTTGTGTGTGCGGTTTGTTGCCGAGGCGACGCTGGAGCGCTGCAAGATTGTCCGGGCCGACCCGATCGGCAAGCGACGGCACTTCTGTATCATAGGCCATGGCGGCGATCTTGGGATCGTTCATTGCGCTGTCTGAAAGATCGGCCACCTCCAGCACAAGCGCATCGGCCGTGTTGACGGCGCTGGCGACGGGCCCGTCGAGCCACTCAATGCCCTTGGGCAGGGCATGCACGCTGCCAAACAGGTAGATCGTGGTATCGGCATCTTTCACCTGCCACAGGGCGGGCTTTGCACGCTTGCCTTCTTCGACAATGCCCTTCAGCGCTTCCCGCTGCATCCGCCCCTGATACGAGAGATAGGAGGCCGCGAGCGCCGCCAGCACAAAGCCGAGCACGATGATGCGGCCATAGAGCCGGCTTGGCCTTTCGGTCATGCGCGGGCGGCCATGCCGGTGCACATCATGGCGGTCCAGGCCTTAATAGGTCACCCGCTCGGCCGTGAGCCCGCGTGCGCCAAGATAATCCTGCACGCTGTCCTTGCCGGCCAGATGGCCCGCGCCGACCGCGATGAACACGCGTCCGGGCTTGTCCATCCGCGCCTTGATCCAGTCGGCCCAGCGCGCATTGCGATCCGCCAGCAGCACCTTGAACAGCTTTTCGTTGCCATCCACGCTTTCGTTCATCAGCTTGGCAAGGCGCTCCACATCGCCCTTGGCCCAGGCGTCCACCATGGCGTCAATCGTCGGCGCCAGCTGCGGCAGGGCGGCGATCACGCTGTCCAGATAGGCCTTCTGTTCATCCATTGGCAGCGTATCGAAAAAGCCGAGCTGCTCCTCCACGGTTTCGAGCCCGGTGCGTGGCATGGCCGGTTTGCGGGCTTCGGCAGCCTTTTCGAGCACGGTTTCGGCCCCCGAATTGACGTCATAGCCCTGGGCCATCAGCGGCAGAACCGAAAGGGTGATGGCGGCCGCCCATGGCTCCAGCTTGTCAAACAATTCTGGCGGCATGCCAAGCTTCGCCATGGCGGCTTCATAAGCTTTCACCTGATCTGCAGACAGGCGGCTGCGCAGGGTCACCCCACTGGGATCCGTCCCGACGGTCATCATCATCTGTGCCATGGCGGTGTCATCGACCTTGGGCAGCTCGGTCACCAGCTCATCCGATTGTGCAAAGGCATCGGCCACGGCTTCGTCAAACCAGCTCAGCCCCGGCTTCAATATGTGCACTGTGCCAAACAGATAGATGGTGGTATCGGCATCCTTGATCACCCACAGGGCGGGATCGGCATCGGCTGTGGCAGCGGCAGGCGCGCGTGCCGCGGCGTCGCTGCCTTGCGCAGCAGCGGGTGCGGCCAAGGCAAGGGCGATGGCGCCCAATGATGTAGCGAGGCCTGAGAACAGCGTCTTCATGGGTGCGTCCTTTCCGTGATTGGCGCGTTGCCTGCGCATATAGGAAAAATCCATGGCCAAACAAGCAGCCCTTTCTTGACCAGGGCAGGGCGATCCGCCAAGGGGCTGGCCATATGGATGGCCGCGCCCCTTCGACCTTTCAGGACCTGATCCTGACGCTCCATGATTATTGGGGCAAGCAGGGTTGCGTCATCCTGCAACCCTATGACATGCGCATGGGCGCGGGCACCTTTCACCCTGCCACGACCTTGCGTGCCCTCGGGCCGGATAGCTGGAATGCCGCCTATGTGCAGCCCAGCCGCCGCCCGACCGATGGCCGCTATGGCGAAAACCCCAACCGGCTGCAGCATTA
>CAZFYJ010000092.1:0-7715 GCA_964523215.1 uncultured Sphingomonadaceae bacterium
GTCGCACCAGCAGCTCGGCCTTGCCCTGCTGCAGCGGGTCGCCGAAATCGTGACAGAGGTGGCCAAGGTCGAGGCTTATCCCCGGCTCGAAGGCCGCCAGATGCTGATGGTGCTGGCACCCAAATAGCAGGCCCCAAACCGCGGGATTTGGCTCCAGACACAGGGCACAGAAAGGGCAGCCGCCATGTCCACCACCTTCACGCTCGATACCGCGACGAGCCGTGCAAACCCCACTCCAGCGCCCATGAAGCGGCTCACCGTGCCGGGCATTCGCGCGCGCAAGGAGGGCGGCGTAACGGCCGAACCGATCGTGATGCTGACCGCCTATACGGCGCGCATGGCACAGCTGCTCGATCCGCATTGCGACATGCTGCTGGTGGGGGATTCGCTGGGCCAGGTGATCTATGGCCTGCCGTCCACCGTACCTGTGACGCTGGACATGATGTGCGCCCATGGAGCCGCGGTGGTGCGAGGCAGCTATCACAGCGTGGTGGTGATCGACATGCCCTTTGGCAGCTATGAAGCAGGGCCAGAGGCTGCCTTTGCAAGTGCTGCGCGCATCATGAAGGAAACCGGGGCGGCCGCAGTCAAGCTGGAGGGCGGCGAAGCGATGGCACCCACCATCGCCTTTCTTGTTGCCCGGGGCATTCCGGTGGTCGGCCATGTCGGCCTCACGCCACAGGCGATCAATGTGCTTGGCGGCTATGGCGCACGCGGGCGCACCGCCGCCGAAGCGGAAAAGCTGCTCGGCGATGCGCGGGCCGTGGCGGATGCCGGCGCATTCGCCCTGGTGGTGGAAGGGGTGGTGGAGCCGATTGCGATCGCCATGACCGAGGCTGTCGCCTGCCCCACCATCGGCATTGGCGCATCGGCGCGCTGCGACGGGCAGGTGCTGGTCGCCGAAGACATGCTGGGCATGTTTGAGCGCGTTCCCCGCTTTGTAAAGCGCTATGCCGAGCTGGCGACGCTGATCGGAGAAACGGCTGCGGCTTATGCAGGCGAAGTCAGGAACCGTTCATTTCCGACGGGCGATCAGACCTATCAGCCCAAAGGCTGAACGCGGAGAGGCGGGACGCGGCCATGGCGCGCACAATCATGGCTGGCCCTTTTGTTCCGGCGCGGCTAAGGGCGACATTTTACAGGACCAGACAAAGGAACCAGACGCGTGGCGCAGCCACCCAAGACCGAAGCCCCAAGCCCGAACACCGCACGCAACAAGGCCCAGGATGAAGCCTTCATCCGGGAAGTGGATGAGGCTGTTCGCAGCGATATCGCCATAACCTTCTGGCAACGCTATGGCCTGGGGCTCATCGGCGCGATCATTGTAACCGTGCTCGCTTACGGCGGCTGGCTCTATTATCAATCAAACCGCGCCGAAGCCGCGGGCGCGCAAGGGGCCGAGCTGCTGGCCGCTATGGCGGCATCCGAAAATCCCGCGCTCGCAGAAACCGCCGGGCCAAAGCTTGCGAAACTGGCGAAAGAGGGCAAGCCGGCGCAGCGGGCGGCAGCCCTGCTCGCCCAGGGCAATGCAGCAATGCGCGATGGCGATAGCAAGGCGGCGGCAGAGGCATTTGCAAAGCTTGCCCGTGATGGCGAGGCCCCCGATGCGCTGCGCGCGCTCGGCACGCTGCGCCAGACCATCGCAGAGATGGACAGCCTGGCACCCGATGCGATCATCAGTCGGCTCAAGCCGTTGACAGCAGCCGAGGCCCCCTATCGCGCCACCGCGCTTGAGCTGAGCGCGCTGGCACAGACGAGGGCTGGGCGGCCGGCAGAGGCGCAGGCGCTGTGGGCAAAGATTGCAGAGCTGAAAGATGCGCCGGACAGTCTGAAAAGCCGGGCAGCACAAATGGCATCGATGCTGACGGGGGAAGCAGCGCCCAAGGCTGCACCAAAAGCAGCACCCGCGGCCACGGAGGGGACCAACAAGTGAAGCTGACCAACGCGACGAAAAGGATCATCATCGCAGGCGCGGCATGCGCCCTGCTCGGCGGGTGCAGCCTGCTGCGCGGCGGCGGCGATGGCGGCCCCAAGACGCCGACCGTGGGCAATCGCGTGCCGGTGCTCACCACCCAGAGCGCGGCCGATGTCGACCCCGCGATTGGCGGGCTTTCCGTGCTGCTGCCACCCGCAGCGGCAAATGCGGCCTGGGCGCAGCCCGGCGGCAACAGTGCCAAATCCATGGGCCACCTTGCCATTGCCGCCAATCCGTCGCTGGTCTGGTCCCAGCGCATCAACGCGGGCAATGCGCGGTCGCGGCTTGCGGCGGCACCGGTGATTTCGGGCGACAAGATTTTCGTGATGGATGTCGAAGGCCAGGTGCATGCCTTCAACGCGGCGACTGGTGCGCGCATCTGGACCATATCGGTCGCAGACACGGCACGGGATGTGCGCAGCTCGATATTTGGCGGCGGCGTGAGCAGCGATGGTGCCCGGCTCTATGCCACCACGGGTGCCGGCGATGTCGTGGCGCTTGATCCTGCTGATGGCAAGCAGATCTGGAAAGTGCGCCCGGGCGGGCCGCTGCGCGGTGCGCCCACAGTCGCCTTTGGCAGTATCTATGTGATGAGCCAGGACAATCAGATGTTCACGCTCTCGGCCGCCAATGGCGAGGTGCAGTGGCAGGTTGCCGGTTCGGTGGAGCCGGGCAGCGTGTTTGGCACGGCTGCACCGGCCGCGGGCCAGGGCACCATCGTCACCGGATTTTCGACAGGCGAACTGGGCGCCTATCGCTATGAAAATGGGCGCGAACTGTGGAATGATGCGCTGTCGCGCACGGGCATTTCGGTCAGCGTTTCCACCTTGACTGATATCGATGCCTCGCCCGTGATCGATCGCGGGCGCGTCTTTGCCCTTGGCCGCGCCGGGCGCATGGCCGCCTATGAGCTGCTATCGAGCCAGCGCCTGTGGGAACTGAACATTGGCGGCACGTCGACGCCGTGGGTGGCGGGCGAGTGGGTCTTCGTGGTGACGGATGATGCGCGCCTTTTGTGCATTGCCCGCGCCACCGGGCGGATCCGCTGGTCCAGCCAGCTCGATCGCTTTCGCAATCCCGAAAAGAAGACCGGCCCGATCCGCTGGACTGGCCCATTGCTGGCCGGTGGCCGCCTGTGGGTGGCGAGCAGCGAGGGCGCGCTGACCGAAGCAAGGCCCGAAGATGGCACCATCATCCAGAGCCGCGACCTGAAGCAACCGGTGACGCTGCCGATGGTGATCGCCAATGAGACGCTCTACATATTGGATGATAGCGGGCGGCTGAGCGCCTGGCGCTGATGGCGCAGGGCCCCTCCCCATCGCATGTCGGGCCGCTGCCACTGGTCGTCATTGTGGGCCGCCCCAATGTCGGCAAATCCACGCTGTTCAACCGGCTGGTGGGCAAGAAACTGGCGCTGGTGGATGATCAACCGGGCGTGACGCGGGATCGGCGCGAGGGCGATGCGACGCTGCTCGGCAGCGATTTCCGCATCCTCGATACGGCGGGCTTTGAAACCGAGGACCCGGCGTCGCTGCCGGGGCGGATGCGGGCGCAGACCGAAGCTGCGATTGCCGATGCCGATGTCGCGCTGTTCCTCGTCGATGCGCGGGCCGGCGTCACCCCGCTCGATCAGGAGATCGCACAGATTTTGCGCAAGGGCGCAACGCCCGTCATCCTCGCTGCCAACAAGGCAGAGGGCAAAGCGGGCGATGCCGGCATGCTCGATGCCTATGCGCTGGGCCTTGGAGAGCCGATCGGCCTGAGCGCCGAACACGGGCTTGGCCTTGCCGATCTGCACGAGGCGCTGCTCCCCTTCATCGAGCCAGCCGTCGCGGATGCGGCGGACGCCGATGACGACAGGGCCAGCGATAGCGCTGCTACCGGGCACGATGGCGATGATCCGGCAGCGCCCCTGCAACTGGCGATTGTCGGGCGGCCCAATGCGGGCAAATCGACGCTGATCAACCGCATCCTCGGCGAGGAGCGGCTGCTGACGGGGCCTGAAGCCGGAATCACGCGCGACGCCATTCGGGTGCCCTTCATCTGGCAAGGGCCCGATGGCCCCCAGCCGATGACCCTGATCGACACCGCTGGCATGCGCAAGAAAGCGCGTGTGACCGACAAGCTGGAGCGGCTGGCCGTTGCCGATGGACTGTTTGCGCTCGGCTATGCCGAAGTCGCCGTGCTGCTGCTCGATGCAACCAAAGGGCTCGAAGCGCAGGATCTGAAAATCGCTGCGCGCGTGATTGACGAGGGGCGGGCGCTGGTGATCGCCATCAACAAGTGGGACAGTGCTGAAGATGGTGCAGCGCTTTATCAGGGGATTCGCGCCGCGCTCGATGAAGGGCTGGCGCAGCTGCGCGGTGTGCCGCTGCTCACGCTGTCTGCCTTCACGGGCAAGGGCATCGATGCGCTGCTGAAAGCCGCGCTGGATGTGCGCACGGCCTGGAGCATGCGCATTTCCACCGGGCAGCTCAACCGCTGGTTCGAACGTGCCGTGGAGGCGAACCCGCCGCCGGCGCCGGGCGGCAAGCGGATCAAGCTGCGCTATGTGACCCAGACGGGCACGCGCCCGCCACGCTTCGTGATTTTCGGCACGCGGGTGGACATGCTGCCGGAGAGCTATCGTCGCTATCTGGCAAACGGGCTGCGCCGCGATCTGGGCTTTGGCGCGGTGCCGGTGCGGCTGATGCTGCGCGGCGGGCGCAATCCATATGATCAGAAGGCGTGACCCAGGCTCAGGACCTGACGATCAGCCCCGGTTGACTGCGGCAGGTCAGCTCGCCGGCGGTGTGCGATAGGGGGTGAACTTGCCATAGGCACAGCCCCCGCCCCCGATCCCGCTGGTGCGATCGACCAGCCGGATGATGTCGCCCTGGCAGATTTGCGATCCGGTGATCCGCGTCACCACGATATCGTCGTCGCGCGCAAGGCCGGGACAGCTGGGGGAGAGATCGTTGCGATAAACCAGCCGCCCCGATACGCGATAGAGCAGGATATCGTCGCTCACCTTGATCAGCTGGCTGCTGGGAAAGGCCGAAATGCAGCTGACCGGGTCGCCCGCCTGCTTGCCGGCCAGATTTTTTTCGAGCAGGGCAAGCTGCTTGGGCGTGAGCGCCGCCTCGCCCACCGGGCCGGGATCGCCGGTGGCACAGCCCGCCAGAAGCAGCGCCGCAACCGTCGCCAGACCCGCGACGGGAAGACCGGGGGTCCATGCACGCGCAATCCATCTCTTTGCCATGATCATGCTCCTGTCATCCGTTGTCCGTCATGACGCCACAACGCGCATGAACGCAGGCTTAAAATGCATCCTTGGCAGCGCGCCGGGCGGCCAGCTCCGCAACGCTTGCAGCGCGCAGAAACGGGTTGGTCGCCCGTTCCAGACCGATCGTCGTCGGCACTGTCGCCTCGCCCTGTTCGCGCAGCGCCGTCACTTCGGCAAAGCGGGCGGCAAGTGCAGCATTGTCCGGCTCCACCGTGACGGCAAAGCGGGCATTGGACAGCGTGTATTCATGCGCGCAATACACCATGGTTTCATCCGGCAGACTGTCCAGCCAGCGCATATTGGCATACATCTGATCCGCCGTGCCTTCAAACAGGCGCCCGCAACCCATGGCAAACAGCGTATCGCCAATGAAGATCAGCGGCGCTGCCGGCATGTGATAGGCAATATGCCCGGCGGTATGCGCCGGCACATCGATCACATCTGCCCGCCAGTCGCCAATGCGCACCTGATCGCCGCCGCGCACGGCCACATCGAGCGTCGGGATCTTGTCCGCCTCGGCCGCCGGCCCGCTGATGGTGCAGCCCGTGGCCGCCCTGATCTCTGCATTGCCGCCGATATGATCGGGATGCCAATGGGTGTTCCAGATCTGTGTGATGCCCCAGCTGCGCGCGGCCGCTGCCTCCAGCACGGGGGCAGCAACAGCGGGATCGATCACGACCGTTTCGCCCGATGCCGCTTCATGCATCAGCCAGACATAATTGTCTTCGAGCACGGGAATGCGGACAACCTCTAATGACATGATCTGATGCCTCCTTTACGCACCCATGATGAAGGCATTGAGCTTATTGCCATCAGGATCGCGAAAATAGGCGGCATAAAAGCTGTCTCCGCGGGGGCCCGGCGGGCCTTCGCAGGTGCCACCATGGGCCAGCGCAATCGCGTGCAGCCGGTGCACCTGATCCTTGTCCGCCGCCTCGAGCGCGACCATGACGCCATTGCCCACGGTCGCAACACCGCCGTCAAACGGTTTGGTGAGGCCAATGCCCGCGCCGCCCCCGGGCGTGCCCCAGGCAATGAAACCATCAAATTCCATCATCCGCCCGGTGCCCAGTTCCGCTGCAATCGCATCGTAAAAGCTGGCTGCGCGGGGCAGATCGTTGGTGCCCAGAGTGACATATCCGATCATGTGCGATTCTCCCTCTCGTTGCAGAAACATGGTGCAGAAATGCGGCCCGGGTCAACCGCGGCTCACCACGCACCCACATTGGGCATGCTGGCCCATGGCTCGGCGGGTGGCAATCGCTCCCCCGCCTGCAGCAGCTCGATCGAAATGCCGTCGGGAGAGCGGACAAAGGCCATATGCCCATCACGCGGGGGACGATTGATGGTGATATCGGCGGCGGCCAGCCGTGCACATGTTTCATAGATATTGTCCACGGCATAAGCGAGATGGCCGAAATTGCGCCCGCCGGTATAGGTTTCCGCGGGGCTGCCATCTTCCGGCGGCCAGTTATGGGTCAGCTCCACCTCGGCGACGCCCTCCTGCCCTGGGGCCGCCAGAAAGATGAGCGTAAACCGCCCTGCCTGATGATCGAAACGGCGCACTTCCTCCAGCCCGATCAGCCGGAAAAAGGCCACAGTCGCGTCTGGATCGGCCACGCGGATCATGCTGTGCAGATAACGGATCATCGCAAACTTCTCCATTCATCGCTATTTATGCACGGTTCATCGCCTGTTCAGTCGATCCGTGCAAAGGCTGTGCTGGTCGCACGCAGCGACATACCAGGGGGGTGTATCATGGCGCAGGATGGTGGATCAACGGACGTCGCAACCAATGGCACGCCACAGCCCGATGGCGGGCGGGCCAGCCAGAACAATAGCCAGGATGGTGGCGGTCAGGAGCGTGGCGATCGGGGCGGCAACAGCCTGTTCGGCCGCATCCTCGCCGATCGCAACCGCACGCTGATTGCCGCAACGACGATCGGGGCGATCGGCCTGATCGTGGGCGGCTATCTGACCGGCAACGGCCTGGTGCGCATGAAAGCCGCCGAACGGGCGGTGACCGTGCGCGGCCTGGCAGAACGCGACGTGACCGCCGATCTGGCCACCTGGACCATCAGCTATTCGACCAAGGCTGGCGATCTGCAAAGCGCCCAGGCCGATATCGATGCAGACACGCGGGCGATCCGCAATTTTTTCGGCGAGCTTGGCTTTGCGGCCGAGGCGCTCCAGCCAACCGGTGCCACAGTCTCCAATTTTTCGGAAAATGGCGTCCCGGTGTTCACGGTCAAGCAACGGCTGTCGCTGCGCACGACCGATATTGCAAAGGCGCAGGCCGCCGTGAAACGGCAGTTTGATCTGGTGCGCGCCGGGGTCGAGCTGGAGGAAGGCTCTGGCATGGCCTATAGCTATACCAAGCTCAACAGCATCAAGCCCGCAATGATCGCACAGGCAACCAAGGATGCGCGCAAGTCCGCCCAGCAGTTCGCAACCGACTCTGGCACCAGTGTCGGC
>CAZFYJ010000093.1:0-7700 GCA_964523215.1 uncultured Sphingomonadaceae bacterium
GGCGGCGGGCTGGAAGCACGGATCGCACTCCCGCTGGCGCACGCGGCAATGATATAGAGCGATCCCCGATCAGGTGGAATCAGGCGATCAGGCTCTAGGCAACCATCGCCGATGCGGCATTGCGGCTTTGGGCCGCCACCAGCCGCTGCATCAGTTTCAGGTCCGCAGCTTTCAGCCGCAGCGCGGTATCGGCCCAGATGGCCACGATTTCCTCCAGCTCGGCCAGCGGCACGGGATCGACCCGGCGCATGGCCTGACGCGCACCCACCAGCCCGGCATGGCGACGGCTTTCGCGGCGGATATAATCGCGCACTGCCTGCACGCCCTCCCCCGGATCGGCAAGCACATCGATCAGCCCCAGATCATACAGCTGTTCTGCGATGAAGGTCTCTCCGCTCATGATCATGCGGTTGGCCATGCCCTGGCCCAGCTTGCGCGAGAGCAGGGCATGTGCGCCCATGCCGGGAAACAGGCCGAACATCACTTCCGGCAGGCTGAACTTGGTGCCGCGTTCGGCCACCACGACATCGAACGAAAGCAGCGCTTCCCAGCCGCCGCCCAGCGCATCGCCCTGCACCAGCCCGATGGTGATCATGGGAATGCCGAGCGCATCCATGTTGCGTTTCAGGATGCGCACGCAGGCCTTGCCATATTTGATCAGCCCGGCGCGATCCTGCATGCTGATGAGCTTGACGAACAGATCGAGATCGCCCCCATAGCAGAACACACCCGGCACGCGCGATCCGAGCACGAGAAATTCGAGGCTCACCTTGCCGGGACCGAAATCGCGCGCGATGATGGCTTGCCAGCGCTTGAAATCCTTCAGCAGGCGCTTGTTGAAGCTGGCCCGCCCGTGCGGGTTCATGAACGACCACAAGGTACGGATTTCGGGTTCGTACAGCACATCAAGCTGCGCAAGGTTCATCAGTGCGGGATCGATCGCAAGCTCCTGCCGCGCCCGCGCCACTTCTGCGGCCAGCGGTGCCCGCCTGGCCTTGCCAAGCGGCTCAGCCCCCTTGCCCCCGCCAATGGGTGAATATGACGTCACAACCGACCCCCTTGGATATGGGGTATTCATCGCACAATCGCGCCACAATGCAAATCTGAATAAATGGTTACTGCGCATTTTTTTCGCGTTAAATACATGTGCAGCGGGGCTGTTTATTCAAACTTGTAACATAATCATTCCATTTTGAGCTTGAAGATCAGTGCTGCCGCGCCGAGCGAGACCAGCGCGATCCAGATCAGCGGCAAGATGCCCGCCGCCACCTCGGCAGGCGGCATCGCCTTCAGATAAATGCCCTCCACCATCGCCAGAAAATGTCGCGCCGGATTGGCAAGCGAAAGTGTCTGCAGCCATTGGGGCATATTGTCCACGGGCGATGCATAGCCGGACAGCAGGATCATCGGCACTGTGGCCAGAAAGGCGCCGAGAAACGCCTGCTGCTGGTTGCGCGCGAGCGACGAGACGAGCAGGCCCATGCCCACGGTCGAAAACAGGAAGGCCATCAGCGCGGCATAGAGCAGGACAAGCGAACCGGTGAAGGGCACGCCAAAAATGATCGGGAGTGTTAGCACGAACAGCGATGCATTGAAAAAGCCCACCAGCCACGCGGGCAGCAGCTTGCCGAGAATGATCTGGTGCACCGGAAAGGGCAGCACCAGCATCTGATCGAAGGTGCCGAATTCGCGTTCGCGCGCAACCGATTGGGCCGAGACCGACATGGTGAGCACGACGGTGATCACCGCGATCAGGCTGGGCATGGTGAACCACATATAGATGAGGTTCGGATTGAAGAAATTGATGGGCTCCAGCGTGATGGCGGCTGATGTGGCGGCTGGCGGCGGGGCACGTGCGCCCGCGCTGTCGAGCGAGGCGCCGAAGCTGCGCACCACGGCGCTGACATAGGCGGTGGCGATCTGCGCGGCATTGGCACGGCGGCCATCGCCAAGCGAAAGAATCTGCGGCGCCGGGCCACCTTGCGAGGCAAGCCGCGCGGAAAAATCCTGCCCGATGGCAACGCCCACCAATATCTGCTGCGCCTCGATCGCATCCTGCATCGCATCGATGGTGGGATAGCGGATCACCTGCGTGAAATTGGGACTGCCGACAATGCGCGAGACCATCTGCTCGCCCGCCTGCCCGGCATCCTGATTGACAATGCCGACTGCGATATTCTTCACCTCCAGCGTCGAGGCGAGGCCAAAGAGCAGCAGCTGGAGCAGCGGCGACAGCACCAGCGTGGTGCGCGCCCGCTTGTCGCGCAGCACGGCGCGCACTTCCTTTGCCGCAATCGCGCGCATCCTGCTCCACCAGGCGCGTGCTCGCAGGGCAAAATCGCCGCCCATCATGCCACCTTGCGCTGCGTCACCCGTGCCGCCCGCCAGAAAAACAGGGCACCAAAGCCCAGCATGGCGGCGATGTTCGGCCAGAACAGCGACCAGACATCGCCCGTCAGAAACACGGTTTCGAGCGGCGGGATCAGATAACGCGCCGGCACCAGCCAGGAGAGCCACTGGATCGGCTGGGGCATGGAGCTGATTTCAAACAGAAAGCCGGACAGGAGGAGCGAGGGCAAAAAGCCGGAGAGGAGCGAAAACTGCGTTGCCACAAACTGGTTTTTGGTGGCCGCCGAAATCAGCAGCCCCTGCCCAAGGGCCGCCGAAAGGAAGGCGGCGGCAATCAGCAGCAGCGCGAAAAAGGATCCGCGAAACGGCACATCATAGATGGTGAGCGCAACCATCACGCAGATCAGCATCGATATCATGCCGAGTGCGAAATAGGGCAGCAGCTTGGCCGCGATCAGCTGTGCGACGGGAATGGGCGTGGCAAACAGCGCCTCGATGGTGCCGCGTTCCCATTCGCGGGCCATGACCAGTGCGGTCAGCATCGATCCGATCATCGCCATCACGATCGCGATCGCGCCGGGCACCAGGAAATTGCGGCTCTTTAGCTCCGGATTGTAGAGGAAATGCGGCTCCAGCGCGATCGGCGCGGCGATGCTGCTGGCGGCATTGGCCATGCCGTGGCGCAGGCGGGCGTCGCTGCGCGCCCACGCGCCGATCAGCCCGTCCATCTGCGCGGTTGCAAAAGCGGCGGTGTTGGGAATGCTGCCATCGGTGATCAGCTGGATGCGCGGCGGCTGGCGGGGGTTTGCGCTGGCCACATCGCGCGCAAAGCCGACCGGGATGATCACGATCGCGCGCATCCGCCCGGCAACCAGCTCGGCTTCATAATCGCGCGCGCTCTTGCCCTGATCGACGCTGAACCAGCGGCTGTGATGCAGCGTTGCCGCCAGATCCTGCGAAAGGCCGCTGCGGTCCTGATCGACAAGGCCGATACGCGTCCCCTCGGTATCGAGCGAGACGGCATAGCCGAACAGGAACAACAGGATCAGCGGCAGGATGAAGGCAATGCCAAAGGCAGACGGATCGCGCAATATCTGTGCGCTTTCCTTGCGCATGATGGCAAACATGCCCTGCCAGGCGGCGCTGCGCGGCGCGGCCATCAGGCGGCGACCTGCTGCATGGCACTGGTGCTGCGTGCCTTGCTGGTGATCAGCTGCACAAAAGCCTGCTCCAGCGTCACGTCAGCAACATTTGCCGCCAGTTCGGCCGCGGCATCGGCCTTCAGCGCATCGGGCGCACCGAGCGCAATCAGCTGCCCGCGAAAGATGACCGCAATGCGATCGCAATATTCGGCTTCGTCCATGAAATGGGTGGTCACGAAAATGGTCACGCCGCGCCCGGCAAGGCCATTGATGTGCGACCAGAATTCGCGCCGCACCAGCGGATCGACGCCCGATGTCGGCTCATCGAGAAACAGCACCGGTGGCTGGTGCATCACCGCGCAGGCCAGCGACAGCCGCTGCTTGTAGCCAAGCGGCAGCGCGCCTGCATCCTGGCCCAGATAGGGGCCAAGGCCGAACACGTCGGTCACATGGGCAATCGCGGCCCGCTTTCCCGCACCCGAAAGGGCATAGGCCCCGGCAAAAAAATCCAGATTCTGGGCAACGCTCAGATCCGCATAGAGCGAGAAGCGCTGCGCCATATAGCCGAGCGACTGGCGTGCATCCGCCCGCGCGCTGGCCAGATCAAAGCCGTTCACCTCGCCCTGCCCGCTGGTGGGGGAGATGAGTCCGCACAGCATCTTGAAGCAGGTTGATTTGCCTGCGCCATTGGGGCCGAGCAGCCCGAATATTTCTCCGCGGCGCACGTCAAAGCTGATCCCGTCGGCCGCCTTGAATGCGCCATAGGCCTTGGTCAGCCGATCGGCGCGGATTGCGGGCAGGGGATCATCCACATCCTGGCGTTGATAGGTGCTGGCAAGCGCGCTCTGCCCCAGCTTTGCGCCGCCCAGCGCGGCGATGAAACTGTCTTCCAGCCGCGCCGCCACAGGCACGCTGCGCATCACGTTCAGATGCGAAAGCGGGCCTTGTTCGGGCGGAAGCGCGCCCGGCGCCAGCACCAGCCGCAGCGCGCTGCCTTGCACGGTGCCATCGATGATGTCGGGCGACTGCAATGCGGCAGAGAGCACGCGCCGCCCCGGCGTGCCGCCAATTGTGACGGCAAAGACGCGCCCACGGCTGCGCGCTGCAAAGTCGGCCGGCGCGCCCGTATAGCGCACGATGCCCTCGTGGAGCAGGACGATGCGGTCTGCCCGCTCTGCCTCTTCCAGATTGGATGTCGCCCAGATGATCGCGGCATCGCCCCCCGCCTGCGCCAGCTGCTGCACCAGCGCCCACATGTCTGCCCGCGAAACGGGATCGACCCCCACGCTCGGCTCATCCAGCAGGAACAGGCGCGGCCCGGCCACCATCGCGCAGCCGACGGCAAGCTTCATCCGCATCCCGCCCGAAAGCCGCCCGGCCAGCCTGTCGGCAAAGGGGGCAAGCCCCGCCACATCGAGAATGCGGGCAATCGCCCCGGCCTCCTGCGCACGCGGCAGATATTTGAGCCGGGCAAAGAGGCGCAGATTTTCGATCACGCTCAGATCGCCGTAGACGCCGCCATTCTGCGGCAAATAGCCCAGCGCCGCCCGATCGAGCGCGGCGATCGGACGGCCGAGCGCCTCGATGCTGCCGGCATCGGCATCGACCAGCCCGGCGAGGATGCGCAGCAGCGTCGTCTTGCCAGCGCCATCGGGCCCCACCAGGCCAAGGATTTCGCCGGGTGCCAGACTGATCGAAACATCGTCCAGCGCCTTGGCCGGGGCAGCACCCTTGACAGTGAAGCTCTTGGTCAGGTTGCGGGCCACCAGCGCCAGGCCGCGATTGGCGCCGCTGCGGTCAGCACCGGCATTGTGCGCGGCCTCAGGCCCGCCCTGCCTCATGGCTGTTTCTGGGGCGGCCGCCCTTCGCCCTTCAGCCGCACGGTCACAGGCTGGCCCTGGCGCAGCCGTCCGTCGCTGTCGGTCACATTGATGCGCACCCGATAGACAAGGTCGGTCCGCTGGCTTTCGGTCTGCACGGTCTTGGGCGTGAATTCGGCGGTCGGCGCGATGAAGCCGATGGTGCCATTATAGGGCTTGTCGCGCCCGTCGACATAGATGTGCACGCCCATGCCGGGCTGGATGCGCTGCAGATCGGGCTGGGCGACGAAGGCGCGGATGCGCACTGGCTCCACCAGCGCGAGGATCAGCACGGGTTCGCCTGCCTGCACGATGGTGCCATTTTCGCGCACCCGCGTGGAAATCACCCCCGCCGAAGGAGCCACCAGCTGGGTGTCGGAAAGGCTGGTCAGCGCCTGGCGGCGGCGCGCTTCGGCTGCAGCCGAGCTTGCGGCCGTGCGGGCAATCTCGTCCGGCCGTGTGCCCGCCTGCTGCAGCGAGAGCGCCTGTTCGGCAGCCTCCACGCGCGCTTCGGCCGCGGCCAGCGCCGCCTTTGCCGCATCCACCTCGGCAACCGGGATAAAGCCCCGTCCCAGCAGCTCGTTGCGCCGGCGATATTGGCGTGCGGCCTCGTCGCGCCCGGCCCGCGCCTCTTCCAGCGCAGCGCGGGCGGCGGCAATATCCTGCGGGCGATTGCCGTTGCGCTGCTGCTGCAGCTGGGCAGAAACAACCGCGACATCGGCGCTCGCATTCGAGACGGCATCTTCAAACGGACGCGGATCGAGCCGGGCCAGCACAGCCCCTGCATCCACAGCCTCGCCCTCATCCACATAAAGCTCGGCAATCCGGCCGGGCACGCGAAAGCCCAGTTCCGCCTCGCGCACTTCGACATTGCCGAAAATGGAAAGCGTGCGATCCGGATCGCTGCCCCAATAGCCCGCCACCCGGGCGAGCCACAGCACCAGCCCCAGCACGGCCAGAAACAGGATCAATCGGATCAGCTTGCGACCCATCGCTGCATCATCCCCCCAGTTTGATGCCAATGTCCTATTTATTGTGCCAAGTGGCAAGTGCCCTTGAAACGGATTGCATCAGCGCCATGCGCTCTGGCACGCTTGCCGTCGTGCTGGCCAGCATCACCGCGACTGCATAGCGTGTGCCATCCGGTGCGGTGATGATGCCCACATCATTATAGCCCGTGCCCACGGGCCCCAGCACCTGCCCGGTGCCGGTCTTGTGGCCGATGCGCCAGCCGGGGGGCACCCCGGCCTTCAGCCGCTGCGGCCCGCTTTCCACGCGCTCCAGCATGTCCATCAGCTGCCGGGTCGATCGTGCGCTCAGCAGCTCGCCGCGCGCCAGCCGGTCCAGCGCCTCGACAATGGCGACCGGCGTCGCACCGTCAACCGGGTCTGCCACATAGCTTTCCAGCGCCTTGCGCCGCAGCCATTCGGGCAGCTTTTCGCGCTCTGCCTGAAAGCTGCGCCCCTGGGACATGGCCTGGGTCCAGGTCAGCCCGGCAATGCCGCTTTGCAGCAGCCGCTCGCCAGGGCCAAAGCGCACGCCCCTGATGGCCTTGCGATCCAGAAAGGCGCGCACCGCATCCGGCCCGCCGATGCTGCGCATCACGCTGTCATTGGCGGTGTTGTCGCTGGTGACGATGGCTGCATCGACAAGGCTGATCGCTGCCGCTTCGATCGAACCATTGCGCCGCACCTCGGCGGCGATCGGCTGATGAAACAGCGTCAGATCTTCAGGGCCAATGCGGATCTGCGCATCCTCGCGCGCCTTGCCCCGATCAACCGCATCGAGCCACGCCATCGCCACCCACAGCTTTGAAACGCTTTGCTGCGGAAACATCTCGTTGCCGCGTTCGGACAAGGTCCATTGCCCGTCGATGCGGCGGATGGCGATGCCCGTGCGCCCGGGAAACGCCTTCCACAGCGCATTGATTTCCGCCACCAGTTCAGGCGCGGGGCGGGCAAAGCCGGGATTGGCAGGGGCGTCGGCCGGCGTGCTGGCGGCGGGAGCGGCCGGAGCCGATTTGGGCGGAGGCAGGGCAACCGGCGGCGTGGCCTTGGTGGCGGGGGCCGGCGGGCGCGTCTTTTGTGGGATGGGGCCGGATGCGCAGGCGGAGAGGAGCAACAGGGTCGCCGCGATGGCGCAGGATCGAAACAACATGTCCCGGCCCATATCGCGCCGCCGATGAACGGGGAGCGGGCACCACGCCAATTTGCGACGAACGATTCTGTTTTGGCGGCGAACTGTGAAGGGGGCCGTGAAGAGGGCCGTGAAGACGGGCCGCGCAGATCGGAGAATGACCCAGGTCCTGACCCTAGGCCGGGCGGGCCGCAGTCATCAGATAGTTGAGCTG
>CAZFYJ010000094.1:0-7335 GCA_964523215.1 uncultured Sphingomonadaceae bacterium
CGATCTTGTCGAACAGTTCGGCGCGAAAGCCGTTCATCACGCTCATCACGATGACGAGCGCCGCCACGCCAAGCATCACCGCAACAAGACTGATCGCGGCAGTCAGAAAGATGAAGCGTTCGCCACGTGCGGGTGTGATATAGCGTTTGACGATCAGCCATTCGGCATTGTTGAGAAACATTGCTATGCATCTGCCTTCATGGCCTTCATTGCGATCGCGTCTAGTCGCAGCAGCCGGGATGCGCAAGCAGCCTCTGGGCAGCAAGGGAGGCGGCGCGGCCGCGATGATTGTTGCAACCGGGCAACATCGTGCGCCAAAAAAACGTGACGGCAGCGTTATGCGCATGACAGGCGCGCATTGCTCGCATAGCAAATCGACAACTGATCAGGGCTGTGGCCGGAGTCAGGGAGGTTTGCCGAGTTCGGCATCGCACCTTGGGGGAGGTGCATCATGAAAGCGCCTGAGCCTGAAAAAGGCCGGGCGCTTTCTTCTTGCTCGCCTTTTTCCTCGCCATTGTCTTTGGCAAGGGTGCATTGGCGCAAGGCGTCAGCGCCTGCCCATGCAACAGCAATCAAACCAGCCGGCTGTGCGCGACGGCCGCCGCCACAAAGCTGGCGAACAAGGGGTGAGGCTCAAACGGCCGCGATTTCAGCTCGGGATGGAATTGCACGCCGATGAACCAGGGATGGTCCGGCCGCTCGACAATTTCGGGCAGCAGGCCATCGGGCGACATGCCGGAAAAGATCAGCCCGCCCTTTTCCAGCGGGGCTTTATAGGCGGCGTTCACTTCATAACGGTGGCGGTGTCGCTCTGAAATAAGCGTGCTGCCATAGACACCTGCGACATGGCTGTTGCCCGTCAGCCGCGCTTCATAGGCACCGAGGCGCATCGTGCCGCCCAGATCGCCTCCGGCCTCGCGGGTCTGGAGGCCCTCCTCGCTCATCCATTCGGTGATGATGCCGACGACCGGCTCTTCAGTCTTGCCAAATTCGGTCGATGAGGCCGCGGCAATTCCCGCCGTATTCCGAGCGCCTTCGATACAGGCCATCTGCATGCCGAGACATATGCCGAAAAAGGGCACTTTGCGTTCACGCGCAAATCTGACCGCCGCTATCTTGCCTTCCGACCCGCGCTCGCCAAAGCCGCCCGGCACGAGGATGGCGTGCATCGGCTCCAGCGCAGCGGCAATATCGCTCTCATCCTTTTCGAACAGCTCGGCATCGATCCAGCGGATATTGACCCTCACGCGATTGGCAAAGCCGCCATGGGCCAGCGCTTCGTTCAGTGATTTATAGGCATCGGCAAGCCCGACATATTTGCCGACAACGCCAATGGTCACTTCGCCTTCCGGGTTTTGCTGCCGATCGAGAATATCCTCCCAACGGCGCAGATCGGGCGCAATGCCGGGCGTGATGCCAAAGGCGCGCAACACCTCATAATCCAGCCCTTCGGCATGATATTGCAGCGGCACCGCATAGATTGATTTGGCATCGAGCGCCGGGATCACTGCTTCCTTGCGCACGTTGCAAAAGGCCGCGATCTTTGCGCGCTCACCTTCCGGCAAGGGATGCTCGCAGCGGCACAGCAATATGTCGGGCTGCACGCCAAGCGCTGTCAGCTCCTTCACGCTATGCTGCGTCGGCTTGGTCTTGAGCTCGCCCGCCGCCGCAATATAGGGCACCAGAGTCACATGCACAAAGACCGTCTGTTCGCGGCCGAGATCGTTGCGCATCTGGCGGATGGCCTCGATGAAAGGCAGCGATTCGATATCCCCCACGGTGCCGCCAATTTCGCACAGCACAAAATCAAGCCCGTCGACATCGGCCTGCGCGAATGCCTTGATCTCGTTGGTGACATGCGGGATCACCTGCACCGTGGCGCCCAGATAATCCCCGCGACGCTCCTTGGCGATGATATCGCGGTAAATGCGGCCAGAGGTCACATTGTCTGATTGCCGGGCCGAAACGCCAGTGAAGCGTTCATAATGGCCAAGGTCGAGATCGGTTTCCGCCCCATCGTCGGTCACATAGACTTCGCCATGCTGATAGGGCGACATGGTGCCCGGATCGACATTGAGATAGGGATCGAATTTCCTGATGCGAACCTTGTAGCCGCGCGCCTGCAACAGGGCAGCCAGCGAAGCTGCCATTAAGCCTTTGCCGAGCGAGGAGACCACGCCGCCGGTGATGAAAATATACCGCGCCATGGGAGCAGAGGCTTAAGCCGTGTTTTGATCCAAGCGCAAGGTGCCGAATCCGATTGCGCCAAATAAATTTCGGTGCACGCGCCGCACGGCACATCGCGGTGCCATGCGCCACCCAGGGCTGCAGCATTGCTGCGCGTGGGCTATTGCGACAGGGGCACGCCCTCATCGCCTTCATTTGCGCCAAGCGCCGCGCGTGCGGCGGCCGCATCTTCACGCGCCTTGGCATTGTCCTCGGCTTTCTGCGCCGCAGCACCCGCACCGTCGAGCGGTATCGCGTTGGCGGGCGGGGCCGCCGGAGCAGCTGCCTTTGCCGCCGCCGCCTTGGCCGCATCAGTCGCATCGATGGTGCCCGTTCCCTGCGTGGTTGCAACACCGGCAAGGGCAATGCTGAGCGCCACGAACAGGATGGCGCAGATCGTGGTCGAGCGCGTCATGAAATCAGCCGCACTTCGCGCCGACAGCATGCCGGATGGGCTGCCGCCAACACCCAAACCTCCGCCTTCCGATTTTTGCATCAGGATCAGCACGATCATCACGGAGGCAACAATCGCCTGGATAAGAAGCAAGATATTGAACAGCATTGCTTTTCCCGAAAAAGACAGGGTCAGGGGCCATGCACGCACATTGGCCTTCGCCGCGCAACTAGGCCAGTTTGCGCGCTTTGGCAACCTGTGCTGCAGCCTCGATCATGGGGTTGAATGTGTCTGCCTTCAGGCTGGCACCGCCGACGAGCAGGCCGCCGACATCATTCAGCGAAAGCAGCGCATGCGCATTGCCGGGGTTGGCCGAGCCGCCATAGAGGATCCGAACCGCCTGCCCAGCTGTGCCGATCGCCCCCACCAGCCCTGCCCGGATTGCCGCATGCATGGCGGCCACCTCGTCCGCCTGTGCCGTACGCCCGGTGCCAATGGCCCAGATCGGCTCATAGGCAATCGCCAGCCGTGATGGCGCATCGGCGGCACCCGGCCATGATCCATGCAGCTGATGAAGCACGAAAGCCTCGGCCTCCCCGGCCTCACGCGTCGCCAGACTTTCGCCGACACAGATGATCACATCGAGCCCAGCCGCCAGCGCCGCTGCCGCCTTGGCCTGCACCGCGGCATCGCTTTCTGCAAAAGCTGTGCGGCGTTCACTGTGCCCGACAATGCACAGGCTTGCCCCGGCTCCCGCCAGCATTTCAGCGGATATCGAGCCGGTATAGGCTCCTGATGTCTCGGCATGGCAATCCTGCCCGCCAATCCCGACTGTGCCGCGACCGGACTGGGCCGCTGCAATCAATGTCGCCGGCAGGCACAGCGCCACGTCCACCATGTCGAACCGCGCTGCATGTTCTGCAATGCGCGAAATCTCGGCCAGATCGGCGGATGTTCCATTCATCTTCCAGTTGCCGACAAGATAGGGGCGCATATGTGTTCCTGTTTGCAAAAAAGAGGCGGCCGCCGGGTGCGCCAAAGCCGATGCGCTCCCATTAATCAAGCCCCGCGGTTGCACGCTCCCCCTTGATGCGCATGGGTTGCGCTTCTAAAGCGCATGCGCGGCGTGCAGCGTGCGGCCTGTGTTGTCGCAAACTTATGAAAGAATCTTCATCCGATGATCAGTTTTTTCCGGCGCATCTTCACCTCGCGGTTTGGCGGCATCTTTGCGCTTGGCTTTCTTGGGCTGATTGCCGTCGCCTTTGCCGCCGGCGACATCAGCAATCTGGGCTTTGGCGGAAACAGCGGCATCAGCGGCGGCAATGTGGCCCAGGCCGGCAAGCAATCCATCGGCATCGGCGAGCTTCGCCAGGCGATTCAGAACGCGCACAGCCAGGCGCAGGAACGCCAGCCGGGGCTCAGCATGGCACAGTTCATTGCCGAAGGCGGGGCAGAACGCGTTCTGGACAATCTGATCGAAGGACTCGTGCTCGAACAATATGCCAAGAAGCTCGGTTTTGCTGCCAGCAATGCCGAGGTGGAAGGCCGCATTGCCTCCATGCCCCAGTTTCAGGGCGTGACCGGCCAGTTTGATCAGGGCCGCTTTGAACAATGGCTGCAAGCCACGCGGCTGAGCGAGGCGCGCCTGCGCACGCTGGTTGCTCGCGAAATTCTGGTCGAACAGCTGCTGGCACCGGTCGGCCGCGTCGCAAAGGTGCCGCAGGGCATGGCTGCGCCCTATGCGGATCTGCTGCTGGAGGCGCGTGAAGGCACGGCCGTGTTCATTCCCTCGAGCGCCTATGCACCTGCCACCGAACCAAGCGACGCCCAGCTGCAAGCCTATCTGAAGGCCAATCCCCGGCCCTACCGGATCGGGGAGCAGCGCAGCATTCGCTATGCCGAATTCAATGTGGCCGATCTGGCCAAGGCAGCAGAAGTGACCGACGCCGAAGTGGCGGAATTTTTCAAGGCGAATGCGGCCCGCTATGCCGGGCGTGAGCAGCGCCGCTTTTCCCAGGTTGTGGCGCCCGATCAGGCGGCTGGCGAAAAGCTGGCGGCGGCTGCGCGCAATGGCGGGCTCGATGCAGCGGCAAAATCTGCGGGGCTTTCTGCCGCAACTGTGGAAGCAGCCTCGGAAAGCGACCTTGCGACCCGCACCACGGCCGAAGCAGCAAAGGCAGGCTTTGCCGCAGCGAGGGGCCAGGTGATCGGGCCGTTTAAAGGCGATCTGGGCTTTTTCGTGCTGCGCGTGGAGGATGTGACTGGCACAGCAGCGCGCACCCTGCCCCAGGTCAGCGCTGAAATTCGCAAGGAACTGGCTGAACGCAAGCGCGCCGAAGCCGCCATCGACGCCTATAATAAGATTGCGGATGCCGTGAATGGCGGTGCCAGCGTGACCGAAGTTGCCAAAAACCATGATCTGACAGTGGTGACGACGCCACTGCTGACAGCCGCTGCCACCTCGCGCGAGCAGCCCGGCTTTGTGGTCGGCGAAACCCTGGCCAAGATCATCCCGTCGGCATTTGCGCTGCCCGGCGACAATATCTCCGAAATTCAGGTGCTGGAGCAGAATAAGCGCTTTGCCGTTGCCGAGGTGGCGAAGATTGTGCCCGAATCGCTCCTTCCGATGGCCGAAATCCGGCCGCGCCTGATCGCCGACTGGAAACAGAGCGAAGGTGCCAAAATTGCGCGCGATCTTGCCAACAAAGTGGCGGAAGCCGCGTCCAAAACCGGCGATCTGGCAGCCGCGACCCGCAGCGTGGGCGCCCGCAATGCCGGCGTGCAGACCATTCGCGGGGTGCGACGCGATGTGCAGCTGGCCAGCCAGCAAGGGCGTGGCGTGCCGGAACTGGCCCTGCTCTTCACCATGGATGCGCGCACAACGAAAACGCGGGGCATGCCCGGCAATGTCGGATCGATGGTGATTTTTCTGGACCGCATCACGCCCGGCGACAGCAGCACAAACCCCAATTTGCGCAGCGCCGTGCAGCAGGAATTGCCCAATGTGCTCGGCAACGAACTGACAAGCCAACTGCTGGCGGAAGCAAAACGCCAGATCAAGACCGAGATCGATCAGGCTGTGCTGAAGACGCTGAAGACCGATCTTGGCGGCGCGTCGGCCAATCCGTGATGCCGGCATGAATGTCGTAGCAGGGACGCACGCCGCTGCTGAGGGGCGGATCGCCTGGAAACGGCAGACAGCCGATACGGACACCGTCATTTCGGCAGCGCTAAAGCTGATGCAGCCGGATCGCGGGGATTGGCTGCTCGAATCGGTGGAAGGTGGCGAGACGCGCGGGCGATACAGCCTGATCGGGCTCGATCCTGATCTCGTCTTTCAATGCCGCGGCGGCAAGGCTGAAATCAACCGGCATTGGAAAACCGACCGTTCCGCCTTCACCCCGCTTTCGGCGCCTCCCCTGGCCGCTTTTGCCGATTTGCTTGGCGAATGCACCGCGCCCATCCCGGACGATCTGCCCAAGGCGCTCGCCTGTCTTGTCGGCTATTTTGGCTATGAAACCATCGGGCTGGTCGAAAAGCTGGCGCGCCCGGCACGCGATCCCCTGCAACTGCCGGATATGCTGTTTGTGCGGCCAAGCGTCATTCTGATCTTCGACCGGCTTGCCGATACTTTGTTCATCGTCGCCCCGATCTGGCCAGCGGATGGTCAGCTGCCGGCCGATGCGGATGCGCGGGCGCGTGAGCGCATTGAAGGCGTTGCCGCACAGCTTGCCCAGCCACTGGCGCCCGTTGCCGGATCAGGCGCAAGCGCGGGCCAATCGCACGATCCCGTCGCCCCCGTGCATGCTGTCGGGCCGGACGATTATGCAGCCATGGTCCGCCGCGCAAAGGAGTATATCGTCGCAGGCGACATTTTTCAGGTGGTGCTTGCCCAGCGCTTCAGCATGCCCTTTGCCCTGCCGCCAATCGAGCTCTATCGGGCGTTGCGGCGGATAAACCCCTCTCCTTTCCTTTATTTTCTCGATCTGCCGGGCTTTGCCATCATCGGATCGAGCCCGGAAATCCTTGTCCGGCTGAGAGATGACGAGATCACCATCCGCCCGATTGCCGGCACACGGCCACGCGGCCGGAACAGCGCGGAAGACAGCGCACACAAGGCAAGCCTGCTGGCGGACCCCAAGGAACGCGCAGAGCATCTCATGCTTCTCGATCTCGGCCGCAACGATGTCGGGCGGGTCGCCGCAGCCGGCAGTGTGTGCGTGACCGACAGTTTCATGATCGAGCTCTACAGCCATGTGATGCACATTGTTTCCAATGTGACCGGGCAGATCGCACCGGGCAAGACGGCGCTCGACGCCTTTCTGGCAGGCTTTCCGGCTGGCACCGTTTCCGGCGCGCCAAAGGTTCGCGCGTGCGAAATCATTGCAGAGCTGGAACCTGAAGTCCGCGGCGCCTATGCGGGCGGCGTCGGCTATTTCTCTCCCGATGGCAGCATGGACAGCTGCATCGTGCTGCGCACGGCTGTGGTGAAAGATGGGGTCATGCACGTGCAGGCCGGGGCCGGGATCGTCGCAGACAGCGATCCCGTTTCCGAGCAGCGCGAGTGCGAGGCAAAAGCCGGGGCGCTGATGGCGGCGGCGCGTGAAGCGATCAGACTGGCAGGCGAAGCACGCTATGGCCAGTAACAGCGGGCGGACCGCCTGTCTGTGGTCGCTGTTGCCCGTGGTTGCGCTCATTGCCCTTGGAGGAGCACT
>CAZFYJ010000094.1:7345-7676 GCA_964523215.1 uncultured Sphingomonadaceae bacterium
CGTCTCCCTGCCGAGCCGCAGCAATGCGGCCGAGGCCTGCCAGCAGGTCCGCTTCGAAGGAAGCCGCTTCACCCTGTGCACATATGATCCTGCCCGCCACGAGGTGCGCCTCGCGCTGCGGGCCCGCGATGGCTCGATCATGCGGGATTTCAAAAGGCTTGCGCAGGATTCTGGCGTCGATGCACAGCGCATCAGCTTTGCCATGAATGCGGGCATGTATGGCCTCGATGGGCAGCCGATCGGGCTTTATGTTGAAAACGGGCGCATGCTCTATCCGCTGAACCAGCGCGACGCCGGCGGCAATTTCTACATGAAGCCCAATGGCGTTTTC
>CAZFYJ010000095.1:0-7555 GCA_964523215.1 uncultured Sphingomonadaceae bacterium
ATTTTGGTGCCGACGATTGCCGTTCAGGTGAGGCGTTTCCACGATCAGGACAAATCAGGCTGGTTCGTGCTGCTGGGCTTCATTCCCTATCTTGGCGGCCTGATCATGCTGGTGTTCATGCTGCTCGAAGGCACGCGCGGGCCCAACCGGTTCGGGCCGGATCCAAAAGAGGTGCAAGCAGCCCAGGACATTTTCAGCTAGGCTTGGCCATCATGGGCGCAAGCTCGCCCCGGTCGCGCGAGGTAATGTTCACGCGAAATTGACCATTTTGGCCTAATCCGGCCGGGTGAAGCATGATCGCGCTCTGAAGGCCGCACCGGGAAGCGGCACCGGCCAGGATCGCATGCCGCTCGATCCGGCGCGGCTGCGCGGCGCGCCCTGCCCGCGCTCTGCCGTGTCGCATGGCGCGGGGCTGGCCGGGCTGGCTGGGCTCATCGGCTGGCTGCTAATTGCCCGCCATTTTGGCATGGACGGGGTGAACAGCGCGCTGGCCAGCGTCTTTTTCTGCGGGCTTGCCATGGTGCTGTGGAGCCTGATCGTCGACAAGGTGCACCGCAATCCATCGACCGGGATCGACTGGACGCAAAAGCGCCCCATCGCCGAGAGCATCGATGTCAGCCTCGTCAAGCTGGCGGGTCTGTGGGCCACCTGGTGCGGCATTGCCGCTGCCTATGCGCTCGGCCGCTGGTATTGGGAGGGCAATTACCGTTTTGCGATGGAATTTCTGATGGGCGTCACGCCTTGGCTGGTCGGCCTTTCCATCCCTTATGTGATCTGGCTTGATCGCAAGCTGATCGAGCCGCGCGATGGCGCACACGCCTTTGGCCTGTGGCTGATCGGCAAATCGGATGGCAGCGCGGCCAGCCGCGCCGAGATCAGAAATCATCTTCTCAGCTGGACAATCAAGGGCTTTTTCTGCGCCTTCATGCTCTCCATCACACCCTGGAATTTCATCAATCTGGTGCAGGCCAACATGGCCGATGTGATGGCAAGCCCGGTCAGCATTGCGCAATCGGCTATCAGTTTCATGTTCCTCATCGACGTGCATTTCGCAATGGTCGGCTATCTGCTCACCATGAAGCCGCTCGATGCGCACATCCGGTCGGCCAATCCCTATCTCGCCGGCTGGCTGGCGGCGATGCTGTGCTATCCGCCGCTATTGATCTTCATGGATAATGTGCTGCAATATGAAGTGGCGACGGCGGGCTGGGAAAGCGTGCTCGCCATGCACCCCACATTGCTGGCGATATGGGGCGGCTTGCTGGCCGCGCTGACTGCAATTTATGCCTGGGCGACAATGGCCTTCGGCATCCGCTTTTCAAATCTGACGCATCGCGGCGTGCTGACCCACGGGCCCTACCGGTTGACCCGGCACCCCGCTTATGTTTCCAAGAATTTGTTCTGGTGGCTTTCCACCCTGCCATTTTTCGTGACCAATGGCAGCACTGCCGATGCGCTGCGCAACACCGCCTTTCTCGCCATCATCAGCGGCATTTATTATTGGCGGGCAAAGACCGAGGAAAAGCACTTGCTCTCCGATCCGGCCTATCGCGCCTATTGGGAGTGGATGGAGGCCAATGGCCCCTTTCCAAAGCTGTGGCAGAAAATCACGGGGCGCACCCGCCCGCTCATCACCCTCGATCCGCTGACACCACGGGACTGATGCGCGCACTGTTGCGGGCATGCACGCGCGCAACCGCATCGTCCAGCCCGAGCCTCAGGATCGGCGTTTCGGCCGGAAATGCGCTGAGCAGTCGGCTCGGCACTGCCGCAGTCAACAGGACGAACTGGCCCCAATCATCGGCTCGCCGGATCAGCCGGCCAAAGGCCTGAGCCAGTTTGGCGCGGACCATTTTCTCTTCATAATCGCGCCCGCCAAAGGCCAGCTTGCGCGCCGTGTTCACGATGGTCGGCCGCGGCCAGGGCACGGCTTCCATGATGACCAGCCGCAGGCTTTCGCCCGGCACATCGACCCCATCGCGCAACGCATCCGTGCCCAGCAGTGATGCAAGCGGATCATCGCGAAACATGTCGACCAGCGTGCCCGTATCCATCGGGTCGACATGCTGCGCGAAAACCGGCAACCCATCGCGCGCCAGGCGGTCTGCAATGCGGGCATGGACAACCCGCAGCCGCCGGATCGCCCCGAACAGGCCCAGAGCACCGCCCCCGGCCGCGCCAATAAGCCGCGCATAAGCGCTGGCGAGCGCCGCCATGTCGCCCCGCGGAATGTCGTTCACCAGCAGCACTTCTGCCTGATGCGCATAATCAAACGGGCTGGCCTCGCTCAGATGCTGCACCCGCGTGTCCAGATGCGGCGCACCCAGCCGAGCCTCCGCATAGCCCCAATCGACATCAGGGCCGGCGCTGCTGGCGAGCGTGGCCGAAGTGATCAGCGCGCCATGCAGCGGCTTGAGCACGGTTTCGGCAAAGGGCCGTGCCGGATCGAGCCAATGCCGCAGCATGCCGACATCGACCTCGCGCCCCTCGATGCGGGTCACTTCCAGCCAATCGACAAAGGCCGGATCGGCCGGCCCGCCGACGCGTGCCAGCATGGCCTGCCAGGCGCTGAGCATCTGGATGCGGTGGCCCAGGCTGCCAATTGCGCCTTCGATGCGCGCACGCTCTGCCATGTCGAGCCAGTCCGGCTCCTCATCCAGCACGGCTTCGAGCCGGATGGCCAGCCGCTGCAGGGGCTGCGTCAGCCCGGCCAGCCCGGCGTTGAGCGAAAGTGCCGCTTCCACCAGGGGGCCGTCCGGCTCTGCCAGCTCGGTTTCGAGGCCATAGCCATGATCGGCCTCGCCCGCAGCCTTTGTGGCATCGCGGGCAAAGACCATGTGGCGCGCGGCCTGAAGGAAGCGTTCGGCAGGGCCAATCGGATTGCCCTCTGCAACGCGGGCCAGCCACCCGTCGGATAGCAGCAGCGCGGCTGCATCGCCGGCGGCCCGGATTGCCTCAGCGGCACCCTGATCGTAGCTCGCGACGCCCATCAAGCGGGCCGAAAGCCCCCGCCTGCGCCCGCGCGCTGCCCGCTCCGGCCCGAGGATCCAGCGCCGCAGCTCGATCAGCTCCTGACCACTGATGGCCGCGCTGAACATGCTGTCTGCCGCATCGAATACATGATGGCCTTCATCGAAGATGATGCGGCGCACCGGCGCGATGGTGCGGCCCGATGCCGGCGGGCGGGCCATCTGCACCATCACCAGCGCATGATTGCCGATCACGATCCGCGCCTGCTGGCTGGCGCGCACGCTGCGCTCGACGAAGCAGGTGCGATAATGCGGGCAGCCGGCATAAATGCATTCGCCGCGCCTGTCCGTCAGCGCCGCTGCGGCATTGCGGCGAAACAGGCTGGGCAGCCAGCCCGGCAGATCGCCACCCACCATGTCGCCATCACGCGTATAGGCGGCCCAGCGCGCCACCAGCTGCGCGAAAATCGCTGCACGCCCGGAAAAGCCACCCTGCAGAGCATCCTCCAGATTGATGAGGCACAGATAGTTTTCCCGCCCTTTGCGCACCACCACATGATCGCGATGCGCCACAGGATCGGGAAAGAGCCGCTCCGTTTCCTGCGCAAGCTGCCGCTGCAATGCCTTTGTGTAGGTGCTGATCCAGAGCTGACCATCGGCCTGTTCGGCCCACAGGCTGGCCGGCGCGAGATAGCCGAAGGTCTTGCCGATGCCGGTCCCGGCCTGCGCCAGCACAAGCTGAGGGCTGTCTTCCTTGGGCCGCGGGCGAAACATCGCCGCCACCTGCGCGGCATAGCGCCGCTGCCCCGGCCTTGCCTCCGATCGATGGCCGACCAGCGCATCGAGCCGGGCCAAAATGCCCCCTTCATCGAGGGTCACGGTGCGCGGTGCCGGGCGCGGTGCGGCATCCTCCCATTCGGGCAATCGCGAAAACAGCCACCGCTCCGCCATTTTCGGCTGTGGCAAGATGTTGAGCACGATCCCGGCCCAGGGCCAGCGCAGCTTCTGCAGGGCCATCGCGCTGTGCCATGCGCCTTCGCGTTGCGGCCAGGCGGGATCGTCGAGCGTGGCAAGCATGCGCGCAGCGGCATTCTGGATGAAGGCCGGCATTGCTTCATCCCCCACGGGCAGCGGGTCCATGCCGAGCGCCTTTGCCAGCCCGGTTGCCGTGGGCACGCACATGTGCGCGGGATGGACAAAGGCAAACAACTCCAGCAGATCCAGCCCGTTCAGCTCCGCATAGCCCAGCCGCTGGCCGATCAGCGGCGCATTGATAAGAAGAAACGGGCTTTCGGTTGCGCGCGCCACAGCCTCGCTGCGCGCCACGCCGCGCACGGCACCTTCGGCATTCGCCCACCACACGCCGCCATGGCTTGCATGGAGCGCGGGAAGCTTTAGGGAGGCATCGGGCCGGGCCATGATGACGCCATGGCAGCCAAAGAACGAAAGGGCAACATGTGAACGCGACTGCAGCAGTTGATGATCTGCGAATGCAGGCCATGGCATCGAAGGCCTGGCCATTCGAAGAAGCACGCAAGCTGCTGAAACGCTATCCCGACGGCAAGCCGACCGCCGCCGGACCGGTGCTGTTCGAAACGGGCTATGGCCCCTCCGGACTGCCACACATCGGCACCTTTCAGGAAGTGTTTCGCACCACCCTCGTGCGCCAGGCCTATGCCGCGCTGACCGGCGGCGCGCCGACCAGGCTTGTGGCCTTCAGCGACGATATGGACGGGCTGCGCAAGGTGCCGGACAATGTGCCCAATCAGGCCATGCTGGCGGCGCATCTGGGCAAGCCGCTGTCTGCCATTCCCGATCCGTTTGGCAAGTTTGAGAGCTTTGCGGCGCACAACAATGCCATGCTGCGCGATTTTCTCGATCACTTTGGCTTCGACTATGAATTTGTAAGCGCAACCGAGCGTTACAAGGCGGGGGCATTTGACGATGCCTTGCGCAACGTGCTGCGCCGCTATCAGGCGATCATGGATATCATGCTGCCCACGCTGCGCGCTGAACGGGCCGCAACCTATTCGCCGGTGCTGCCGATCAGCCCGAAAAGCGGCATTGTGCTGCAGGTACCGGTGGAGGTGGTGGATGCCGAACGCGGCATGGTGCGATTTGTCGATGATGGCGATGTGATCGAACAGTCCATCCTCTCCGGCGCGGCCAAGCTCCAGTGGAAGGTCGATTGGGCAATGCGCTGGGTCGCGCTTGGCGTCGATTATGAAATGTATGGCAAAGATTTGACCGACAGCGGTGTGCAGAGCGGCAAGATTGCTCAGGTGCTTGGCGGACGCAAGCCGGAAGGGCTGATCTACGAGCTGTTTCTGGATGCCAGAGGCGAGAAAATTTCCAAATCAAAGGGCAACGGCCTCTCCATCGAGGAATGGCTGACCTATGGCACCCGCGAAAGCCTGCAATTCTACATTTATCGCGAACCGAAAAGCGCAAAGCAGCTGCACATCGGCGTCATCCCGCGCGCGGTGGATGAATATTTCCAGTTTCGCGGCAATTATGAAGGACAAGCGCTCGATAAGCGGTTGGGCAACCCGGTGCATCATATCCATGACGGCAAGGTGCCAGGCGCAGTGCCGCCGGTCAGCTTCGGGCTGCTGCTCAATCTGGTTGGGGTGATGGGGCCGGATGCAACGCGCGAACAGGCATGGGCCTATCTCGGCAATTATGTCGCAGGCGCAACGCCGCAGACCGACCCGGAGCTGGACGCGCTGATCGGGCACGCGCTGGCATATAACCGTGATTTCGTAGCACCCACATTGCAGCGGCGAAAGCCCGACGGGCCGGAAGTGGCAGCATTGCAGCGCCTCGATCGGGAACTGGCGGCCCTCTCGCCGCACAGCAGCGCCGAGGAGATTCAGAACATCGTTTATGCGATTGGCAAGGAAGGCGGCTTTGCCGAGCTGCGTGACTGGTTCCGCGCGCTTTATGAAACGCTGCTCGGCTCCAGCGCCGGGCCGCGCATGGGCAGCTTCATCGCGCTTTACGGGATCGAAAACAGCCGCAAGCTGATCGCAGAAGCGCTTGCATGAACACTGGCTTGATCATGGCACAGGCGTTGGCGCTTGCAGCACCGGGCGCAGCATCCGCATCGCAGCCCCAGTCACAGCCCCCATCCCTGCCCCTGCCCACCCGGACCGATGTGCCCGAAGACCGCGGGGGTGTGGTGCTGTGCCCGGATCGTGCAAGCGCTGAAACGATGTTTTCGACCTATATCGCGGATGGCAAGGCCGGATCGACGATGATCAATCTGGATCTGTTTTTTGCCGGCCTGCAGGCCACGGGCTGCACACAGGGAGGCGGGCCGCTCACCGTCAGCCGGGTGGAGGATCGCAAAAAGCTGGCGGAGGGAGGCTTTATCCGCTTCATTGGCGTGCGGCCGGATGGCAGCATGGTAATTGCGATCATGAACGAAGATGCCAATAACCGGCACCCGCGCACTGCGCTTGAACGCTGGCTTGAGCCGCGCAGCGACGATGGCACGCTGACGATCGATGCCGCATCCGCACGGGCCTATCGCTGCCCCAGCGTGGCGGCCGCGCGCGCGGTCGTGACCGCCATAACAGCAACCGATGGTGCCGCCGGCAGCGGGCAGGCACGGCAATCACAGGCACTGAAGGCGGCGCTGCGCCGGCAACGCTGCACCATGGCAAGCGGCACGTTCACCATCACCGATGTGCATGAGGTGCGCATGATCGAGCTGGGTTTCGAGGCCGTGGAAGAATGGACCGCGCTGAGCGCGACGGATGCCGCGGGGCGCAGCATCGGCCTTGTCTACGACGGATCGTTGATGTGAGCGCTGCATTGCCAACAGCCCTGATCGAAGCGGGCGGCACCAAATTTGTGCTGGGAATCGCTGCTGCAGATCGCACGATCCTTGCCAGCCACCGCGTGCCAACCACGACACCGGCAGAAACGCTTGCCGCGAGCGAAGCCTGGTTTGCCGAACAGGCGCGCATCCATGGCGGCTATCGTGCGCTTGGCATTGCGAGCTTCGGCCCGATCCAGCTCGATCGCACCGCGCCGGACTGGGGGTTCATTACGGCCACGACCAAGCCCCACTGGAGCAACACCAGCATTGCCCCGCGCATTGCAGATGCCATCGGTGCGCCCGTTGTCGGCTGGGATACCGATGTCAACGGCGCAGCGCTGGCCGAATATCTGTGGGGCGCAGCGCAAGGGTGCCGTGCGGCCATCTATGTGACCATTGGCACCGGGGTGGGCGGCGGTGCCGTGATTGGCGGGCGCATTCTCTCTGGCCTCAGCCACCCGGAAATGGGACATATCCGCCTGGCGCGCCACCCGCATGATCTGATGCCGGATGGCAGCCTGTTCTCCGGCGTCTGCCCCTTTCATGGGGATTGCCTCGAAGGGCTTGCAAGCGGCCCTGCCATCATCGCCCGCTATGGCCAGTCGCTCTCGCATCTGCCGGCGGATCATCCAGGCCACGGCATCATTGCGTTTTATCTGGGGCAGATGGTGGCGACGATGCAGAGCATTTTCGAGCCGGACGCCATCATTTTGGGCGGCGGCGTGATGGGAACGCCCGGCCTGTTCGATCGCATCATTGC
>CAZFYJ010000096.1:0-7554 GCA_964523215.1 uncultured Sphingomonadaceae bacterium
CAGCCGTGCTGGCCTGCTGCGCCTCGGCCCGGCGCACCAGCGCTGCCGGCTCCAACGGCACATCCTTGACCAGCAGATCAGCCGGGCCAAGCTGCGGCACGGGCTTGCCGCCGACACTGATCTGCAGCGCCTGCGGGCGGCTGGTGCGCAGCGTCCATTTCTGCGCTTCGGCCGGCACCGTATAGGTTTCGCCGGACTTGAACGTGCGATCAAACACCTGACGGCCATTGGCCCCGGGATCGTTGAACCCGACCCACACATCGGCAACGGCCGTGAGCACGATCGGCGCATTGGCGGGAACGGCAGGCGCCGAAGAGGCTGCGGCCGCACCACCGGCAGCATCACCGCCGCTGGTGCCGGCAGCACTGGCTTCTTCGGCTGCAATCGGTATTTCGCTGGTCGTCTCGCCCACCAGCGTCGAGCGCCAAAAGGCATAGCCACCGGCAAGGACGAGGCCGATCGCAAGCGCTGTCAGCGCCAGTGCGCGGCTCGGCAGCCGGCTCTGGCTCACCGGCTCATAATCGGTGCGATCATGATGCTGCGGATCATGCTCGCCCAATTCCTGGCGCAGCTCCCGCGCAATCTCCGTCTCGCTCAGATCAACGGTGCGGGCATAGGCCTTGGCAAAGCCGGATGCATAGGTCTTGCCCGGCAGCTGATCGTAGCGCGATTCTTCCATGGCCTGCAGATGACGCAGGGGAATACGGGTCTTGGCGGCAACATCATCAATGGAAAGGCCCGCGGCCTCGCGCGCCTGGCGCAGCTTGTCTGCCACGCTGAGCAGCTTCAGCTCTGGCTGACCATGCGCCTCTTCATTGTCCATCGCGCTCTCCAGCAGCACGCGCAAGGCTTTGCTGCCCCGCGATTATACCGACCCGGCGTATAGACAGCACCAAAACGAACCATAAGTCAATGCGGCGTGTAACAATATGTTAGATTGACGAAATTTACGCAAAGATCATTCCAGCGCAACCTTGTGCTCCTGTGCCCAGCTGAGCAGCGGCTGGCGCAAATTGACCTCAGGCTGGGCCAGCATCGCGGGCATGGCCTGCCGCAGCGCACCAATATCCAGCGAGCGCACCATGGCCTTCACCGGGCCGACCCCGGCCGGCGTGATCGACAGGCGGGCGACGCCCAGCCCGAGCAGGGCCATGGCCTCCAGCGGGCGGCCGCCCATCTCGCCACAAATACCAACCGGCACCCGCGCGGCATTGGCGGCATTCACCACCCGGGCCAGAAAGCGCAGGATTGCGGGCGACAGCCAGTCATAACGCTCTGCCAGCTTGGGATGGGCGCGGTCTGCTGCAAACAGGAACTGAGTGAGATCATTGGTGCCGATCGAGAGGAAATCGAGATGCGGCAGAATCAGATCCAGCGTCTCGGCGAGCGCAGGCACTTCGAGCATGACGCCATAGCGGATCGCGGCGGGCAGCTTTTTCCTGCGTTCGGCCAGCCAGTTGCGCTGTGCGGCAAAAATCGCCCGGGCCTGCTCATATTCCCACGGCTCGGATACAAGCGGAAACATCACATGCAGGGTGCGGCCTTGCGCCGCCTCGATCAGCGCGCGAGCCTGCGCCTTCATCAGCCCCTCGCGTTCGAGCGAAAGCCGCAGCGCACGCCAGCCCATGGCGGGATTTTCCTCCACATCGCTTTCATCGCGCAGATAAGGGAGCGCCTTATCACCCCCGATATCGACCGTGCGGAAAATCACCGGGCGGTTGCCCGCTGTATCCAGCACATCGCGATACAGCCGCTGCTGGCGATCCCGCTGCGGCAAGGTGGCGGAGACGAGAAACTGGAATTCGGTGCGAAACAGGCCAATGCCATCGGCACCGGTGAGATCGAGCATGGCTGCATCATCGCGCAGGCCCGCATTGATCATCAGTTCGACCGTAATGCCATCTGCGCTGATCGCCGGCAGATCGCGCAGCGAGGCATAAGCGGCCCGCCGCTTCTGGCTGATCGCCAGCCGCGCCTCAAACGCATCGAGCGTCGACTGCGCCGGGCGCACATGCACGGCAGATTGCGCCCCATCGATCAGCACCAGATCGCCATCCTGCAGCGTCTGCCGGATGGTGCGCACCCGGCCGATCACCGGCACGCCCATGGCGCGCGCGACGATGGTGACGTGGGCGGTGAGCGATCCTTCTTCCAGCACCACGCCCTTCAGCCGCCGCCGATCATATTCGAGCAGCTCTGCCGGGCCGAGATTGCGGGCAATCAGGATCGAATCCTGCCGCAGGCCCTGCTGTGCCGCCGTCCCCATCTGGCCAGAAACGATACGCAGCAGCCGGTTTGACAGATCTTCCAGATCGTGCATCCGATCGCGCAGCAGCGCATCATCGATCTGGCGCATGCGCATCCGGGTGTGCTGCTGCACCCGTTCGATCGCAGCCTCGGCCGTCAATCCGCTGTCGATCGCCTCGTTGATGCGGCGCGACCAGCCTTCATCATAGGCAAACATCTTGTAGGTTTCGAGCACCTCTTCATGCTCGCCGCCGCTGCCGAATTCCGCCTGCGCGGCCAGATGCTCGATCTGTTCGCGCATCTTGATGAAGGCGGAATAGACGCGCTGGCGCTCCACCTCGATATCGTCGGCCATGACATGTTCGATGAAGATGCGCGGCTGGTGAAACACGGCCACTCCCGCTGCCATGCCATCGACCAGCTTCAGCCCCTTGAGCATCGCGGGTGCGCTGTCTCTCGCAGCTGCGGCCCCTGGCCCGGCGCTGTCGATCAGATCGGCATTGGCAATCATTTCGGACAGCACCATGGCAACCGTCTGCAGCGCCTCGATTTCGACATCGGCATAGCGGCGTGGCTCGGCATGCTGCACGCACAGCACGCCGACGGCACGCTCGCGCCGCACGATCGGAACGCCGGCAAAGCTGTGAAACAGCTCTTCCCCGGTTTCGGGCCGATAGGCAAAATCCGGGTGCGCTGCCGCCTGATCGAGGTTCAGCGTCGCAATATCCTCGGCAATGGTGCCGACCAGCCCCTCGCCAATGGCGAGCCGGGTGACATGCACAGCCTCCTGCTTCAGGCCGCGGGTGGCATAAAGCTCCAGCACCCCGTCGCGCAGCAGATAAATGGAGCACACCTCGCTGTTCAGCGCCTCGCCAATGATCTGCGCCACCTGGTTCAGCTTCGCCTGCGCGTTTGTGCGCCCCCCCATCACATCATTCAGGCGGCGCAAAATCTCCCGCGCGGCCTGCGCGGCACTGGATGGAGGGAGGGGCGAATTGGGCATGCGCCCAGCGTTAGCAGCCGCATGGCGGGCTGCCAATGCGCTCTCTGCGCCAGGCGGCATTATCATTGGGCGCGTGCGCACGCCGGGATCGCATGATCACCCGGATCGGATGATGGCGGTGGCAGCAAAGTCCCCCGCCAGCCAGGCGTCTCAGCCGCCCGGCCGGGGCGCAGCTGCCGGCGCCGGTGTTGCTGCTGGTGTTGCTGCCGGTGTGGCGCCTGGCGCTGCCGGCAGCGGGATCAGCGGGGCCTGCTGCGCAACAGGGGCCCGGGGGCTATATTGCGCATTCCACGCAGCAAGGCTGCTTTCATAGGCACGGTAATTGGCAGGATAGCTCGCATAATCGCGCTGATACTGCTCAAAAGCCGAATAGAAGCGCTGGAACGGCGCATCGAGCAGCGGCAGATTATCCCTGGCAAAGGCGAAAATGTCTGCCGCGGGCGTTGCCAGCGCGCGCGTGCTCACATCATAGGCCACCGGGCAGAAATCGGCCTGCACGGGGGGCTGAGCGAAATAATTGTAGAGCTTGGTCGAAAGCCGGTCGCGCGCGGCGACGCCGCTGGTGCCCGATTGGGTGCCAAGCGTCTTGATGACCCAGCGCTCCGCCTTCACAAAGCTTGGCTGCTGCACTTTCTGGAAGGCATTGTAATTGTCGATCAGTGCCTGCTCATAGGTCATGCCGCGACAGCCGAGCGCTGCCACATTCAGCCCGATCCGCAAATGCCACAACGATTGTTCCGGGCTGAGATTGAGATTGGGCGTGGTCCAGCTGCCCGATGCCATGTCACGCGCAGGAAGCGGCTGGGTGACGGCGGCATTGCCGGGCGGACGGGGCAAGGCAGGCGGCAGCGGCGCGGGCGGCACGACGCGAACGGGCGCGGGCGCAGCCTTTGGCACGGCAGGCGGGGGCGGCGCAGGGCGGGAACAGGCCGCCAGCGCCATGATGCCCGCCGATGCGCCAATCCACATCAGCACACGCCCTGTGCGCGCCGTGCCTGCTGCTGCCCTGCCGTTCATAGCCACCCTTTCAACCCGTTTGTCCCAGCCTGATCACCAGATTCTTTCCCGATCCTTAATATCGCCGCACGAGCGGCGTTCAAGCGGCGAAACGGGCCTTCAGCGCGGCTGACGCCTCATCGGTCAGCTCGCGCAAAATCTCCGCCACGGGTGCTTCGGCCTTCACCATGCCGACCGATTGCCCCGCCATCAGCGAGCCGCCCTCGATATCGCCGTCGATCACGGCGCGTCGCAAGGCGCCGGCCCAGAAATGCTCGATCTCCAGCTGCGCGGCGGCCATATCCACCTCGCCGCGATCGAGCCTGCCCGCCACCTCGATCTGCTTGCGCGCAAACGCTTCCGTGCCCGCATTCTTCAGGGCGCGCACCGGGATCACCGGCAGGCGCGGATCCATCTGCACGCTCGCCACCGCATCGCGGGCAGCGGCGCGGATGAAGGCCTTTTTGAACGCCGGGTGGGCAATGCACTCCGTGGCGCAGACCAGCCGCGTGCCAATCTGCACGCCGGCGGCCCCCTGCTGCAGATAGGCCGCGATCATTTCGCCCCGGCCAATGCCGCCCGCCACAAACACCGGCACCTGTTCGGCAACCTCCGGCAATATTTCCTGGGCCAGCACCGATGTGGACACCGGGCCGATATGGCCGCCCGCTTCCATCCCCTCGATCACCAGCGCATCCACACCAGAACGGATCAACTTTCTGGCAAGGCTCAGCGCCGGGGCAAAGCAGATCAGCCGGGCGCCAAAAGCCTTGATCGCATCGATCGACCCGGCCGGGGGAAGCCCCCCTGCCAGCACCACATGGCTGACATGATTGGCGGCGCACACGCCGATCAGATCGAACAGCTGGGGATGCATGGTGATCAGGTTCACGCCGAATGGCCGCGACGTCATTGCCTGCGTCGCTTTGATTTCCGCGTCGAGCACGGCCGGCGGCATCGCCCCGCCCGCTATCACCCCAAAGCCCCCGGCATTGGACATGGCAGACACCAGATGCCGCTCCGAAATCCAGCTCATCGCGCCCGCCATGATGGCCAGATCGCTGCCCAGAAAGGCGGCCCCGCGTTGCATCAGCCGGGTCAGATCGGTCATTCCGCATCCAGCCCATAGGCGCTGTGCAGCACGCGCACGGCAAGCTCGGTATAGTCTTCCTCGATCAGCACGCTGATCTTGATCTCGCTGGTGGAAATTGCCTGAATGTTGATGCCGCGATCGGCCAGCGCCTTGAACATGGTGGCGGCGACGCCGGCATGGCTTTTCATCCCCACGCCCACCACCGAAATCTTGGCCACGCCGCTTTCGTGCAGGATGCGGTTATAGCCGATGCTGTCCCGCGCCTTTTCCAGAATGTCGATGCTCTTTTGCAGATCCGCGCCGGGCACGGTGAAGGTCACGTCGGTCTCGCCCTTTTCGCGCCCCACATTCTGGATGATCATATCGACATTGATGCTGGCGGCCGCGAGCGGACCAAAGATCAGCGCCACCGCCCCGGGCCGGTCCGGCACGCGGGTGAGGATGATCTTGGCTTCATTCTTGTCATAGGCAATGCCGGTGATCAGCTGGCGTTCCATATCCATTCCTTCAATATCGTCGTCGCCGACAATCATCGTGCCGGGCAGATCGCCCGCGGCCGGGCCTGTCGCGGGATCGATGAAGCTGGACAGCACCTGCACACGCACCCCCAGCTTCATGGCCAGGCCGACGCTGCGCGTTTGCAGCACCTTTGCGCCGACGCTCGCCAGCTCCAGCATTTCCTCATAAGTGACATAGCCGAGCTTGCGGGCGCGGGCGACGATGCGCGGATCGGTGGTGTAAACCCCGTCCACATCGGTATAGATGTCGCACCGATCGGCCTTCAGCGCGGCCGCCACGGCAACCGCACTGGTATCAGAGCCGCCCCGGCCCAGCGTGGAAACGCGGCCATCGGCCATCATCCCCTGAAAGCCCGGGATCACCGCCACCGCACCTGTTGCCATCGCGGCACGCAGCGCCTGCGTCTCGATCTTGTGGATGCGCGCCTTGGCATGCGCTTCCTCGGTCTGGATCGGCAGCTGCCAGCCAAGCCAGCTGCGCGCCGGCACGCCGATCGCCTGCAGCGTGAGCGCCAGCAGGCCCGATGTCACCTGTTCGCCCGCGGCCACCACCACATCATATTCGGCCCCGTTTTCGGGCAGGCTGGCAAAGCGCGGATTGGCCTCCTTGCAGAAATTGACCAGCCGGTCCGTCTCCCCGGCCATGGCAGAGACGACGACCGCGACCTGATGGCCGGCATCCACCTCGCGCTTCACCAGCGCTGCAACCGTGCGGATGCGCTCTGTCCCCGCCATGGAGGTGCCGCCAAATTTCATCACGATGGTGGCCATGGGTGGCAAAATATCCTGTGGGCTTGCTGTGGGGTGGAAAAATTGCGCCGCCCTGTTAAGGTCCGTCCATGGCAAAGGCAAGAGCAGCACCCGGGGAAAATGCGCGCGCTGCGGCGCAGGGCGGATCGATCCGGCCCGAAGAGGCGCGGCATTTTGGCGCACTTGCGGCCGATTGGTGGGATCCCAAGGGCACATCGGCCATGCTCCACCGGCTCGGCCCGGCGCGGCTCGGCTATATCCGGGCACAGATCGACACCCATTTCGGCAGCGAACGCACCGCCCGCCAGCCGCTGCTCGGCAAACGCGCAATCGACGTCGGCTGCGGGGCGGGGCTCGTGGCAGAGCCGCTGGCACGGCTGGGTGCCGCCACCACGGGGGTTGACGCTGCGCCTGAAAATATTGCGGCAGCGCAAGCGCACGCAGCCGGGCAAGGGCTTGCCATCCGCTATCTCGCCGCGGACATCACAGCCCTGCCGGCTGAACAATTTGATCTCGTCACCTGCCTTGAGGTGCTGGAGCATGTGGCAGACCCTGCCGCCTTTGTTGCCGCCCTTGCAGATCGGCTGACGCCCGATGGGCTGATGATCCTTTCCACCCCGAACCGCACGCCGCAATCAAAGCTGCTGCTGGTGGGTGCCGCCGAAATGATCGGCGTCATTCCGCGCGGCACGCATGATTGGGATCGCTTCATCGCGCCGGATGATCTGGCGGCGATGGTCGAGGCGCGCGGCCTTGCCGTCAGGGATGTGAGCGGCCTTGCCTTCAGCCCGGCACGCGGATTCCACATCAGCGACGATGTGCAGCTCAACTATCTGATGACTGCGGCACGCCCGGCCTAGGGTCAGGACCTGCGTCATTCTCCGATCTGCGCGACCCGTCTTCACGGCCCTGTTCACGGCCCCCTTCACAGTTCGCCGCCAAAACAG
>CAZFYJ010000097.1:0-7539 GCA_964523215.1 uncultured Sphingomonadaceae bacterium
CGACACAGGCCGAGCTGGTCAGCCTGTTCATTGACGACCTGCTGCAGGTGGATTTGCGCAACCCCGCCTAGCCCATCGCGCCAAACGGGACGATCTTGTTGTCGATATCATGTCCGATATCCGCTTCACCCAGAAATGCTATCCCGCAGCGTTTGCACCAGCGCTGCGCAATTTCCGCGGCCGTCTCGCCAAAGGGGCGATCATTTTCGGGCACATCGCTGACCCGGCCGAGCCGGATTCCCGCCAGGCCTGCATGCGCCAGCGCGGTTGTCACATGCGCAAGCGCCCGATCAAAGGCATAGAGATATTCGCTCACTTCCTCGATCATCAGCACATGGCCCTCCAGATCGGGCATGATCGGGGTGCCCACGATCATCGAAAGCGTTATCAGATTGAAGGCGACGCGCGGCACGCCCGGCGCAAGCTGCGGCTCCAGCGCGGCCGCATCCGCACCGGCAAGCCAGCCCAGCACGCGGGCGATGGCCCGTTCCCCCCCGTCGCGCCGGATGTCGGCAGCCATGGGGGCATGCACCGGCTGGCCGATCCGCGCACGATAGAGCGCCGCCAGCAGATTGCCGCCATCGGAATAGCCCAGAAACAGCTTGCGATGCGCAGCCGGGCCCAGCTGCGCCACGGCATCGGCGGCAATGCGAAAGGCGCCATAGCCGCCGCGCGCAAACCACAACGCATCGACATCATCCCGGTTTGCCATTTCGACAAAGGCGGCACAGCGCAGTGCATCATTGCCGGCAAAATGCCCATCATGTGCAAAGCATTGCGGATGCCACAAAAGACGTATGCCCCCAAAGCCCGCAGCGATGGCATCCACCCGATCCGCATCGGCACGATCAAAGGGCGTGCTGGGCGCGACGATGGCAATGCGCATGCTGGTTGGCCTCCCTTCGCTGCTTGCATATCCCGCACCAAACGCATAGCGCCGCGCAATGAGCAAGAGCAAATCCTATTATTTCAGCGGGATTGGCGGATCGGGCATGCTGCCGCTTGCGCTGCTGGCACAGGGTCGCGGCGACAGGGTCGCCGGCTCCGATCGGGCCCATGACCAGGGCCGCACGCCGGAAAAATTCCGGTGGCTGGAACAGCAGGGAATTGCCCTTTTTGCACAGGATGGCAGCGGCATCACCAGCGCGGAGCAGATCGTGGTAGCATCCGCTGCGATCGAGGATGATGTGCCGGATATGGCGCGCGCCAGGGCGCTGGGCTGTACACGGATGACCCGGGCCGAACTGCTGGCTTCGATGTTCAACGCAGCACAGCGCGGCATCGCGGTGGGCGGCACCAGCGGCAAATCGACCGTCACTGGCATGATCGGCTGGATCCTGACCGCAGCAGGGATGGACCCGACCATCATGAACGGGGCCGTGATGAAGAATTTCGTGGACGAGGCCGCGCCCTTTGCCAGCGCCCGCACTGGCAGGGGCGACGCCTTTGTGAGCGAGGTTGACGAGAGCGACGGCTCGATCGCCCTGTTCCGCCCGGCCATCGCCGTGCTCAACAATATCAGCCTTGATCACAAGAGCATGGACGAACTGCACCAGCTGTTCGGTGATTTTGCGCGCGTTGCCCATCAGGTTGTGTGGAATGGCGACGACGCCGAAAGCCGTGCCGTGATGGCGGGGCTGCCCCGCGCCGATGCCATCTGCTTCGGAACGGGGGCGCACGCCGATGTGCGTGCCACTGCGATTGCGGCCCTGCCCTTTGGCAGCCGCTTCACGCTGCACATTGCAGGCGAGGAACGGCCGGTTGCGCTGCAGGTGCCGGGCGCGCACAATATCGCCAATGCGCTGGCCGCCGCTGCCGCCTGCCATGCGCTGGGCATCGGCCTGGATGCAATCGCCGCCGGTTTGCAGGGCTTTGCCGGCCTGCGCCGCCGCTTTGAGATTGTCGGCACCGCCAATGGCATCACGGTGATCGATGATTTTGGCCATAACCCGGAGAAAATCGCCGCGACGCTCGCGACCTTGCGCGCCTTTCCCGGGCGGCTGCTGATTGTCTTTCAGCCGCATGGCTATGGCCCGATCCGGCTGATGGGGGCCGAGCTGGCGGATATGTTTGTGCAGCATATGGCAGCCGAGGATGCGCTATATGTGTGCGATCCCGTCTATTTCGGCGGCACGGTGGACAAGAGCGTGGGCAGCGAAAGCGTGACCGAGGCAGTGGCGAGGGCCGGGCGCGCTGCGCGTCACATTGCGGACCGGGGCGATATTGCCACCGCGATCATCGCAACGGCACGCCCCGGCGACCGCATCGTCATCATGGGTGCGCGCGACGATAGCCTGCCCGCCTTTGCCCGCGAGGTGCTGGGCGGGTTGCGCCAGCGAAACGAAAGCGCCGCAGCCGGCTGACACGTGACACTCCATCGCCATCCGGCAAGGCACCAAGTATCGCTTGCATTTTGCCGCACAGATCGCCATAGGCCCGCCTTCGCTGCTGTTCGGGCAGCGGATGGAAGACAGCCGGAGGGGTGTTCGCACGGGGCGGCACCAGCGATCGGCCAAGATAAGGACATAGCCCATGCCCTATTATGAGCATGTGTTTCTTGCACGTCAGGATCTTGCGCAAACCCAGGTGGATGCGCTCGCTGACAATGTGGCGAAAATCGTGCAGGATCACAAAGGCAAGGTGACCAAGACCGAAACCTGGGGTCTGCGCCAGATTGCCTATAAAATCGCAAAGAATCGCAAGGCCCATTATGTGATGCTGAACATCGACGCACCCGGCGACGTGGTGGCGGAGATTGAGCGTCAGGCCGCGATCAACGAAGACATTATCCGCTATCTCACCATCCGGGTGGACGCGCTGGAAACAGGCCCTTCGATCATGATGCGCAAGCAGGAACGCGGCGATCGCGGTGACCGGGGTGAGCGCGGTGACCGGGGCGAACGGGGCGAACGCCGCCCGCGCCGCGAATTTGCCGATAGCAACGCAGAGGCGGGAGAATAATCATGGCACGAGCATTTTTCCGTCGCCGCAAGAGCTGCCCCTTTTCGGGCAAGAATGCGCCGGCCATCGACTATAAGGATGTGCGCCTGCTTCAGGGCTATGTGTCTGAACGCGGCAAGATTGTCCCGAGCCGCATCACTGCAGTGTCTGCCAAAAAGCAGCGCGAGCTGGCCCAGGCCATCAAGCGCGCGCGCCATCTGGGCCTGCTGCCCTATATTGTGAAATAAGGAGCGCTCGCCATGGAAATCATCTTGCTTGAACGCATTGAAAAACTGGGCGCCATTGGCGATGTGGTGACAGTGAAGGACGGCTTTGCCCGCAACTATCTGCTGCCCAACAAAAAGGCGCTGCGTGCAAACGAAGCCAACCGCAAGCTTTTCGAAGCCAACCGCGCCAAGATCGAGGCCGACAATGCGGCACGCCGCGATGCTGCCTCTGCTGCGGCCAAGGATGTGGACGGGACCGACATCGTGCTGATCCGTCAGGCCTCCAATGCCGGCCAGCTTTATGGCTCGGTTGCGGTGCGCGACATTGTCGATGCGCTGCACGCCGATGGCAAGAGCGTCGTCAGCAAGGCCATGGTCGTGCTCGAACGCCCGATCAAGACGCTGGGCCTGTTCGATGTGCGCGTCGCCCTGCACCCCGAAGTGAGCGTGACCATCAAGGTCAATGTCGCGCGGTCCCCGGAAGAAGCGGACATGCAGAAGGCGGGCATCGACGTGATGGCGCAGATGTTCGAAAAGGAAGAAGCGGGCTTCACCGAAGAGCTGGCAGCCGCCGTGGACGAGGCCGAGGCCGAACTTGCCGCCGCGGCATCGCCAACGCCTGCACCTACGGACGAGGCAGAGCCCGAGGCCAGCACCGAAGACCTGCCCGAGGCGGGAATCGGCGAGGGCGCGAGCCAGAACTGAGACGCCTTTCGCGCTGCGAAATAAAGAGGCCGCCAGATGCACATCCGGCGGCCTTTTTCGTCGGCGCGCGTCAGGCCGCCAGAAACAGCTGCGGCTCCAGCGCCATCATCGCTTCCGATCCGGCTTCGATCTTGCGGCGCAGGGCACCCGCTTCGGGCAGGAAGCGCTCGCCAAAATAACGCGCCGTGACCAGCTTGGCCTCGTAAAAGCGGGTATCGGACGCGCCACCGGCCAGCGCCGTCTGCGCTGCTTTCGCCATCCGCAGCCACATCAGCCCGAGCACGACATGGCCCATGATGTGCATATAGTGATGCGCGCCGGCCCCCACATTATCCGGGTTGGCCATGCCATTTTGCATGAACCACATGGTGGCCGCCTTCAGCTCGCCATTGGCCTTTTCCAGCCGGGCGGCAAAATCGCCCAGGGTCGCATCGGCCTTTGCAGCGGCGGCCTCTTCATCCACGATCCGGAAAAACGCCTGCACCGCGCGGCCGCCATTTTGCGCCAGCTTGCGCCCCACCAGATCCATGGCCTGGACACCATTGGTGCCTTCATAGATCATGGTGATGCGGGCATCGCGCACAAACTGGCTCATGCCCCATTCCTCGACATAGCCGTGCCCGCCGAAGACCTGCTGCGCGTTGGTCGCAACCTCATAGCCCTTGTCGGTGCCATAGCCCTTGATCACGGGCGTCAGCAGCGAGAGCAGATCGTCTGCCATCAGACGCTCTTCCTCGGTTGCGGCCTTGTGCGTCAGATCGGCCTGGAGCGCACCCCACAGGCACAGTGCCCGCATTCCTTCGGTATAGGCGCGGGCATCCATCAGCATGCGGCGCACATCAGGGTGGACGAACAGCGTATCGGCCTTCTGATCGAGATCCTTGGGGCCGGTCAGTGCCCGGCCCTGCCGCCGGTCATGCGCATAATGGGCTGCGTTCTGATAAGCGGCTTCGGCAATGGCAAGGCCCTGCTGCCCCACCCCGAGCCGCGCCACATTCATCATGATGAACATGGCGGCCAGGCCCTTATTCTCCTCACCCACCATATAGCCGGTGGCGCCATCATAGTTCATCACGCAGGTGGAATTGCCGTGAATGCCCATCTTGTGTTCGATGGAGCCGCAGGACAGCGCATTGCGTGCGCCCAGCGAGCCATCCTCGTTCACCATGAACTTGGGCACGATGAACAGCGAAATGCCCTTCACATTGTCGGGCGCATCGGGCGTTTTGGCCAGCACCAGATGGATGATGTTTTCGGTCAGATCATGTTCGCCTGAAGAGATGAAGATCTTGGTGCCCGTGATGGCATAGCTGCCATCGCCATTGGGCACGGCCTTGGTGCGGATCAGGCCCAGATCGGTGCCGCAATGCGGCTCTGTCAGGTTCATGGTGCCGCCCCATTTGCCCGAAATCATGTTGGGGCAATAGGTGCGCTTCTGATCCTCGCTGCCCTTCGCCAATATGGCGGATACCGCACCATGGGTCAGCCCCGGATACATTGCAAAGGCGGTGTTCGATCCGGCCATGAATTCTTCAAAGGCAATGGAAAGCACGTGCGGCATGGCCTGCCCGCCCAGCTCTTCCGGCCCGGAGAGCGTTCCCCAGCCGGCGGCGCAATATTGCGCATAGGCATCCTTGAAACCGGCCGGCGTCGTCACGCTGCCATCAGGATGGCGTGTGCAGCCTTCCCGATCGCCCACGGCATTGAGCGGAGCGAGCACATTTTCGACAAATTTGGCGCCCTCGCTCAGCACAGCCTCGATCATGTCGGGCGTGGCATTTTCGAAACCGGGCTGGTTTGACATGCGATCAAGATCGATCACCTCGTTCAGAATGAACAGCGTGTCCTTCAGCGGCGCCTTATAGGTCGGCATTGTCTGTCTCCCTGTGCAATGATGGTCAAATCGGGGGGGGGCAACTGTCCGCTCAACGCGCGGTGGCGTGATCGGCAGCCTGCACCAGCTTCACAAATGTTTTCAATTCGGCGATCGCGCCATCAATATCGTCTTTCTGGCGCTGCAGCTGGGCAATACGTTCCTCGCATTTCTGCACCGTCACCTGACGCTGCGTGCGCCGCCCGTCACCCAGATCATAAAGATCGATCATCTCGCGGATTTCAGCCAGGCTGAAGCCGACCCGCTTGGCGCGCAAAATCCACGCCAGCCGGGCGCGATCCCGCTTGGTATAGATCCGTGCCAGGCCTTTGCGCGCAGGCGCGATCAGCCCTTCATCCTCATAAAAGCGCAAGGCACGCGGCGTGACATCGAATTCGGCAGACAAATCCGTAATGGTATAGACGTCCCGATCCTGAAGATCAGGCATGTCGATGTGCGCCCGGCCATGATGTTCCATGCGAATGGAATTAGGAAGCCTTTACGTAAACGTCAACCAGATTCAAGCGCGCCTGCACCTCTGCCAGCCGCGCTTGCCCCCGCGACGTCGGATTAACTTACAATTTACCATAAGTCGAAAGCTGCAAAGCGCCGAATTCCGCCATTGGCATGCTGATTGCACAGTCTTGGGAATGTTTGCCAAATTTGCCCGGCTGTTTGTGATCAAGACACGGATCGAGGCCAGTCTGATCATCTATGCGCTTGCGCTGGGGGCGATTGAGCGCGGCCTGCTCTACCGTATCGAATATCCGGGGGGCGGCGGCTGGCTGTTGCTGGCGGCGTGCACGGGCTCGGTCTTTCTGGGCGGTGCAAAGATTTTCGATGCCCTGCGCTATGAACGCGAGGCGCGGCGCGACAGCACCGCTTGACCCGCGCTGCGCTTTGCGGGCATGTCCGCCATGGATCCTGCGTATCGCAAGAAGGGGCTGCTGACATGAAAACCCGCGCTGCTGTGGCATTTGAGGCGAAAAAGCCACTCGAAATCGTCGAGCTTGACCTGGACGGGCCAAAGCCGGGCGAAGTGCTCGTGGAGATCATGGCGACGGGTATTTGCCACACCGATGCCTACACACTCGACGGGTTTGACAGCGAAGGGATTTTCCCCAGCGTGCTTGGCCATGAAGGTGCAGGCGTGGTGCGGGAGGTGGGTGCCGGTGTCACCAGCGTTGCGCCCGGCGATCATGTCATCCCGCTCTACACGCCCGAATGCGGCACGTGCAAAACCTGCCTTTCCGGCAAATCAAATCTGTGCACCGCGATCCGCGCCACGCAAGGCAAGGGCCTGATGCCCGATGGCACCACGCGCTTCAGCTACAAGGGCCAGCCGGTCTTCCATTATATGGGTTGTTCGACTTTCTCGAACTTCACCGTGCTGCCCGAAATTGCCGTTGCCAAGATCCGCAAAGATGCCCCGTTCAAAACCAGCTGCTATATTGGCTGCGGCGTGACCACCGGCGTGGGTGCCGTGACCAAGACAGCACAGGTGCAGCCCGGAGACAATGTGGTGGTGTTCGGGCTCGGCGGCATCGGCCTCAACGTGATCCAGGGCGCGAAGCTGGCGGGCGCAAACATCATCCTGGGCATCGACATCAATCCGGACCGCGAGGCATGGGGCAGGCAGTTCGGAATGACCCATTTCCTCAACACAAAGGGGATGAGCCGCGAGGACATCATCGCCAAAATCGTCGAGCTGACCGATGGCGGCGCGGATTACAGCTTTGATGCCACCGGCAATACCGATGTGATGCGCACTGCGCTCGAATGCTGCCATCGCGG
>CAZFYJ010000098.1:0-7537 GCA_964523215.1 uncultured Sphingomonadaceae bacterium
GTCGACCAGTGCAATCTATGCGCTGATCCACACCATCGAAAAGGATGGCGGCGTGTGGTTTGCCAAGGGCGGCACCAATCAGCTGGTGGCCGGCATGGTGGCGCTGTTTGAACGGCTGGGCGGGGTCATCCGCCTGTCCAGCCCGGTGGGGCGCATCTTGACGGAGGGCAATCGTGCCACAGGCGTGGAGCTGGTGACGGGGGAGCAGCTGCACGCCGATACCGTTGCCACCAATGGCGATGTGATGCACACCTATGCCAAGCTGCTGGCCGATCATCCTCGCGGGGTGAAGGCGGCCAAGGCGCTCTCGCGCAAGCGCTGGTCGCCTTCGCTGTTCGTGGTGCATTTCGGCGTGAAGGGCGATTTTCCCGATATCGCGCATCACAGCATTCTCTTTGGCCCGCGCTACAAGGGGCTGCTCGACGATATCTACAAAAACGGCACCGTGCCGGATGACTTCTCGCTTTATCTTCATCATCCCACGGCCACGGACAAGCATATGGCACCGCCGGGCTATTCCACATTCTATGTGCTGGCCCCGGTTGCGCATATGGGCAAGGCCAAGGTCGATTGGGATGGCGATTTTGGTGAGCGTTTCAAGGATGCGATCCTCGACGAGCTGGAGCGGCGGATGATCCCTGGCCTCAAGGCCAATCTGGCCACCTGCTTTCATTATACGCCCGCCGATTTCGGGCGCGATTTGAATGCCCATCTCGGCAGCGCGTTCAGCCTGGAGCCAGTGCTCTGGCAATCGGCGTTTTTCCGCACCCACAATCGCGATGATGTGATCGACAATCTTTACTTTGTCGGCGCAGGAACGCATCCCGGGGCAGGGATACCGGGTGTGGTCGGCAGTGCAAAGGCAACCGCAAAGATCATGCTCGGCGAAAACGCCTAGGGCGAGAATCCTGGGGCCAGAACCGTGGAGGGACATAACGGTTTGAAACGTATCGCGGTCTATTGCGGATCGGCAACGCCGGCCGATCCGATCTACGTCGAAACCGCGGCCATGGTGGGCCGCACGCTGGCCCGGCGCGGCATTGGCATTGTCTATGGCGGCGGGCGGCTGGGGCTGATGGGTGCTGTCGCCGATGCTGCGCTGGCGGAAGGCGGCGAAGTGATCGGCGTGATTCCGACTGCGCTGATTGCCGCCGAAGTGGCCCATCGCGGCTGCACGCAGCTGCACGAAGTGGCCAACATGCACGAGCGAAAGGCCTTGTTCACGGATCTTGCCGATGGTTTCATCACCCTGCCGGGCGGGGTGGGCACGATGGACGAGCTGTGGGAAGCGATCAGCTGGGCGCAGCTGGGCTATCACCAAAAGCCGGTCGGCCTGCTCAATGTCGAGGGCTTTTATGACGGGCTGATCGCATTCAATCAGACGATGATCGAAACCGGCTTCATCCGCCCGGCGCACGCCGGGATCCTGATTGCCGGAGACAGTCTCGATCCACTGCTGGAACGCATGTCCGCCTATGTGCCGCACCAGCCGATCTTTGCCATGAAGGCCGCGCAGCTTTGATGCATGACCGGGCAGCACTGGTTGCCGCTGCCCGTCAGAGCATCGTGCGGGGTTCGAAAAGCTTTGCTGCCGCAAGCCGCCTGTTTGATCGCGCCACGCGCGAGCGGGTGTGGCTGCTTTATGCCTGGTGCCGCGCGTGTGACGATCTCGCCGATGGGCAGGATCATGGCGGTGCAATGGCGGCCGTTGCCGATGCACAGGCCCGTATCGATCACATCCGCACGATGACCGATGCCGCCTATTGCGGCACGGCGACCGGCGAGATGCCATTTGACGCGCTGGCGCAGCTGCTGCGCGAGGTGCCGCTTCCCCGGCGATTTGCCCATGATGTGATTGCCGGGTTTCAGCTTGATGCCGATGATTGGCGGCCGCGCACCGAGGATGATCTGCTGCGCTATTGCTATCATGTGGCGGGTGCGGTGGGCTGCATGATGGCGATTGTCCTGGGCGTGGATGCCGATGATGCGGAGACGCTGGATCGTGCCTGCGATCTGGGGCTTGCCTTTCAGCTGGGCAATATTGCCCGTGACATTCGCGAGGATGATGCGGCCGGGCGCTGCTATCTGCCGCTCGAATGGATGGTCGAACTGGATATCACGCCGGGCGAACAGATGAAGCCGCATTTTCGCCCGCGGCTTGCGGTGATGGCCAAATGGCTGGCCGAATATGCGGAGGAATATGCCGAATCCGCCCGCGTCGGTGCTGCACGGCTGCCTTATCGTGCGCGCTGGGCTATCCTTGCTGCTGCGGGCATTTACGGCGATATCGCCAATGCCGTGCGCGATGCCGGCACTTCTGCGTGGGACAGCCGGATTTTCACCAGCCGGGCCGATAAGCTGGCCTGGGTTGCACGGGCTGCGTGGATGGCGTGATCGCCGGATCGTCTGGTGCGCAGCGGGCGCACCCGCAAGGGTCTGTGGACCCGCCCGCGCTAGCAGCCGAACCTGTGTCCGGCGCGGCTCGCTATTGATAGTTCAGCGTGATGACAAAACTGCCCGAATAGACGCCGGGTGCCTGATTGGCGTTCACCCTCAGCCGTGCACCCACCGGGAAATTGAAAATGCCGGACGGGTTGTTGATGGTGAAGCGCTGGGGCGTTCCGGTCAGGATCACAGTGGGGGTGCTGCCGATTTCCAGCTGGCTCACCTGCATCGGGGCGCCAGGCCCGGTGATGTTGAAGCTGGCGGGCGAAACCGAAATCAGCACCTGCTGGTTAAGGCTGCCCCTGCCGGCAAAGCGGGCCACCTGCTGATTGTTGCCCACCAAAATCGCGTTGCCGCTGATCACGCTGCGTGTGCCATTCGGGAAAACCCGCACCACGCTGATCGCATTGCCGGGAATGATCTCGCCAAATTCCAGATCGTCGACCTTGAAGAAGGATAGCTGGCTGACCACCACCACCTTCGCATCGGCCTGTGCCTGTTGCGCCTGGGCCGGCGCGGCGACAGCGCCGGCTGTGCACAGCATCGCGAACAGCAGCAGGCGCTGCAACTTATGTCTGATTTCTGGCCCCACGTCTGGGAGCATAAGCGCAAAGCCCGAAGATTTGGTGATCGGTCAGGGTTAATGAACCGTATCCACGGCATGGGTGATGGACAGCAGCACGATCATCCGTTCAATCTGGCGCCAGCGACAGAAATGGACATGATTGCCCAGGTCGCGCGCGGCATCGGCGCGGGCCGCGGCCTCTGGCCCTGCCAGTTCGCCATGAATCGAAAGCAGGTCCAGCGCGGTTTCGGCAGCCAGACGATCGGGCAGATAAGGCATTGTTCGCATGTATCAGCGTGTAACGACGCAGGCGTCACCATCCGGCAAGCGGACAGGGTAAACGCCCGATTAGGCGTGATTGGCCCGGCGCGACGCAGCGCCAGCGTGTTCAGGCCTCGCCGCGGGTGTCGATCAGCGAGGCGCTGATGGCCTCGGCCGGGCTTTTCCCGCCCCACAGCACAAACTGGAACACGGGGTAGAAACGCTCGCACTCATCCAGCGCGCTTTCCACCATCAGCTCGGCCTGCGCCAGGGCCAGCCCCTCGCCCGATCCCAGCAGCAGCGCATGGCGAAAGGCGAGAACCCCGCTGCTCGACCAGAGTTCGAAATGGCCAAGCCACATCTGCTCGTTGATCAGCGCCAGGGTCTCGTGGATCGCCGCCTGCTTGTCATCGAGCACGCGCACATCGGGCAGGATGATCAGCTGGACCACATTATCGGCATCGCGCCAGATTGCGCGCAGCTCATAATTGGCCCAGCTGCCCTGTGCCGTCGCCACCAGCTCTTCATCGTTCAGGCGCTCATGCGGCCATTTGTGCGCGTCAAAATAGGCGGCCAGCATATCGAGCGGGGCAGCCGCCTCGCTGCCTGCCTCTTCAAAATCCTGCGCCATCAGCCAGGCTTGCCCTTTACCTTGGGCGCAGCCTTGCCCGCCTTGGCCTTGGCCGCACTGGGTTTGGCGGCAGACGCTGCTGCCGGTGTTGCAGCAGGCGTCGTGGCGGCCTCAAGCGCGGCCACCCGCGCTGCCAGCGCATCCGCCTCGGCCCGCGCCTTGGCGGCCATCGCCTTGACGGCCTCAAATTCATCGCGCGAGACGAAATCCATGCCGCCCATCAGCGTGCGCAGCCGCTCCTTCATCCCCGCCTCGGCCTCGCGCCCCATGCCGGCGAGGGTGCCGGCAGCGCCGTTAATGATCTTGGCCAGATCGTCAAAGATGCGATTGTCACTCTGCATGGCTATTTCCTTTGCGGTTCGTCCTGTGGCCCTGATGGCAGCTGCCGCGCCGGGCCAATGCCGACCGAAACGCTCCCCGACGGGGGGATCATCGTCTCGGCATCGGGGTTCAACCGGTCGGTTTCATAATTGAGCGCCGCAGCAAAACACAGCCATGCGAGATAGGGAAGCAGCAGCAGGCCTGCAAGCGGACGAATGCGCGAAAAGAGCCAGGCCGATGCCAGCGCGCCGATGAACATCAGCACGATCACATACAAGCCCAATGTCACCTGATGCGCGCCGAAAAAAATCGGTGACCAGCTGTAATTGAGAATGAGCTGGGCCAGAAACACGCCGATTGCGAGGCTGCGGCCGGGCGCGCCTCGGGCATTGAGGATCATCGCCAGCGCTATGCCCATCAACGCGTAAAGGATCGTCCAGGCGAAGCCAAATGCCCAGCCCGGCGGCTGAAATGCAGGTTTTTCAAGCGCCATGTACCAGGGAGAGGTGCCGCTGCCGGACAGTGAACCCATCAGGCTGCCCATCACCACGATGGCCGGCACTGTCAGCAAGGCCCAGCGCGCAAATGAGGCCCGCAGCTGTGCTGGTGATGCAAGGCCTGTCTGTGTCATTCACATCTCCCGTTCATGGCGCTGGCATGGTCCCGACCGCTCTAGCCCGCCTTGCCGCAATAAGAAACTCGATATTGCCTTCAGGCCCGGTGATCGGGCTTTGGACAATCCCGGCAACCGGCCAGCCAATGTCCGCCAGCCAGCGTGCCACGTCGGCGCAGATGCGGGCATGAACCGCGGGATCGCGCACCACACCCTTTTTGCCGATTTCGCCCCTGGCCGCCTCGAACTGGGGTTTGATCAGCGCGATCAGGCGTGCGCCGGGCGCGGCGAAGGACAGCGGCACCGGCAGCACCTTGGACAGCGCGATGAAGCTTGCATCGCACACGACAAGATCAACCGGCTGGTCAATCTGCGCCGCAGTGAGGGTGCGGGCGCTGGTCTGTTCGTGCACGCGCACGCGCGGGTCGGTGCGCAGTGACCAGGCAAGCTGGTTGGTCCCCGAATCGACGGCGTAGACCATGGCGGCGCCGCGGCTGAGCAACACATGCGTGAAGCCGCCGGTGGACGCGCCGACATCAATGGCAACTGCATTGACGACATCCCAGCCAAAATGGCTCAGCGCATGATCGAGCTTGATGCCGCCGCGCGACACCCAGGGATGATCCTTGCCCGAAAGCCGCAACTCGCAGCTTTCGTCCAGCATCTGGCCGGCTTTGCTGATCGGCGCATCGCCGCCAGCAGTGCGCACCCGCACCAGCCCGGCAAGGATCAGCGCCTGCGCACGGGCCCGGCTTTCGGCAAGGCCCTGCGCCACCACCAGCTGATCAGCGCGCTGCTTCGGCACGGCTGGTCAGCATATCGGGTGTCAAGATCTGCGGCAGGATATCCGGCTGGCGCGCACCCGGCGCATACCAGAGATAGAGCGGCACGCTGTTGCGCCCGTGGCGGGCCAGCGATTGGGTGATGGCGGGGTCTCCGCGTGTCCAGTCCGCGGTCAGCACCACCACGCCGCTCCTCGCAAAGGCCTCCTGCACGGCGGCATTGTCGATGCTGGTCTGTTCGTTCACGCGGCAGCTGATGCACCAGTCTGCGGTATAGTTGACAAACACCGGCTTGCCGGATGCACGTGCGCTTGCCAGTGCCGCCTCGCTATAGCGGTCGCCAGCCCGATCGCCAGCCAGCGTGCCTGCTTCGCTGCCAGTATAGTGCTGGACAAACAGCCAGATCAGCCCGGCCAGCGTCAGCGCCATGGGAATGGCAAGCCAGCGCTGGAGGCGCACCATCCACGGGCCGGGCCGGGGCAGGCGGCGGCGCAGGCCTTCGCTATGGGCAATGGCTGTGAACGGGGCGGCAAGCCCGAGGCCCAGCCCTGCAAAAATGGCGAGTGCCCCCCACCAGGGCAGCAGCAGCGTCGCGCCCAGTGCGGCACCCAGAAAGGGTCCGCTGCACGGTGCGGCAACAAAGGCCGCCAGTGCCCCGGTCCAAAAGCTGCCAGCCGCGCCCGGCTGGCTGGCATAGCCTTGGCCGATCCCGATCACCGGCAAGCGGACCCAGCCCAGCAGCCCGGCCGTGATGGCGGCAAACAAGAGGATCAGCAGCCCGATGCTCCACGCATTCTGCAGCTGAAAGGCCCAGCCCACTTCCTCGCCGGCCGCCCGCAGCCCCAGCAAGATGCCGCCAAGCCCCAGCGCCATGAGCGTGGAGCCTGCCAGATATGCCCAGCCATCGCGCCGCGCAGCCTGTGCCTCCTGCTGCCCCTCCCCTGCCAGCCGGGCGAGGCTCAGCGCCTTCAGGCTCAGGATCGGAAACACGCAGGGCATCAGATTGAGGAGCATGCCCCCGATCACGGCACCCAGCAATGACCCGAGCAACATGAGGCCCAGCGCGTTCCCATCACCGCCTGCCCCGCCCGCCATTGCCGGATCGCCCGCAATGATTGCGGCATCATGCGGCACGGCGACATTGCCGGGCGTGAACTGCAGCGCCAGCCCCCCGCTGCTGCCGGAGAGCCGAAGCACGGCGGACGCCGCTGGCATGGGGCCCTGTGCCAGTGTCGGGGCCGCAAGCGTTTCCACAAACAGCCGGTCGCCGCTGCGCAAAAAGCGCTGGGGCGCATTCGGATCGATCAGATCGCGCTCGGCAACGAACAGGTGCGGCTGGTCAAGCGCCACATCGGCAGGCAGCGCAATGGCGAACAATATGCGGTTTCCGGCCCGGCCGATGCTGCCCGCCTGATCCAGCGGGCGGGGCAGCGCCTGGCGGTAATCATCAAATGCCGTGCGCGCAGCCGAGCTTTGTGCCGCCACCGACAGATAGGCCGTGAAGCGGCCTTCTTCGGGCACGCAGACCTGATCGCTGCACGCCAGCCAGCGCAGCGACAATTGCACGCTCACGGGCGTTTGCGGCGCGATGTCGGATGATATGCGCACCGGGAAAAGGATGGCATAAGGCGCTTCATAGACATGGTTCATCATGCCGAACAATGTCTTGGCGGTGGGCACGGGAAACATTGCATCGCCAATCATGATGCCCGGAGGCGCGCTCCAGCGCACATCCTGCAAGGCAAAGCCCGCCGCGCCGCCATTCAGCCAATAGCCATGCCAGCCGGGGCGTGGGGCCATGGTCAGCGCCAGCATGGTCGTGCCGCCCGGTGCCACGCGGGCATGCTCGGCGATCAGCTGCGGGGTGATATGGTAGGCAGGCGCCGGCTCATTTGCGGCCCGCAGCTGCGCGGGCAGGC
>CAZFYJ010000099.1:0-7503 GCA_964523215.1 uncultured Sphingomonadaceae bacterium
CGCACGCAGATCATAGATGAGCACGCTTTCGCCTGGCATTGGCGGCAGGGCAAGGCCCGCAGCGGCAAGCCAGCCGCCATCGATCGTGCGCGCAGCGCCAGCATCCGCATTGGCCATGGTGACAGAATAGCGCCGGTCGGCAGCCAGCATCGGCAAGCGGATTGCGGGGGGGTAAGGCTGCTGCGGGGGATCGAGCCGCGTGACCAGCAGGAGGAGCGCGTCCGCACCGCCATGCGCCTGCCAGATGATCCCGTCACCAGCCTCGCCCTGCCACACACGGCCCTGGTGCAGCCGGTCCCGCAGTGCCTTGTAGCGCGCAATCGCGTCGCTCAACGTCTGCCGCTCCGCCGGATCGAGCGTGCGCACGTCCAGCTCCACGCCGAAATGGCCCGGAAGTGCAACGGCACAGCGAAAATCCATGCGCTGCATCCGCCCGGTGCTGTGGGCCGGCGACGCGCCGACATGGCTGCCCATCAGCTCTGGCGGCATGAAACGCAAAAAGCCCCGCTGCATGTGGCTGCGCGATACCGCATCGATGCAGTCGCTGGTCCAGAAGCGATGGGTGTGGCGGATGATCCCGGCGTCGATGCGCCCGCCGCCGCCAGCACACGCCTCTATCTCCACATCAGGAAAAGCCTGTCGCAGCCGGGCCAGAAGCGCGTAGGCGGCGCGCACTTGTTCGCGATAGAGCGGCGTTTCCCCCGCTTGCGCCAGATTGCGGTTATGATCCCATTTGAGATAGGATATCGGCAGGTCGCGGAGCAGCGCGGCGAGGCAGGCAAACAGATATTCGCTGACATCCGGGCACGTGAGATTGAGCACCAGCTGATCGCGCGCAGTGATCAGCGGGCGGCCGCTTTGCTGCAGGGCCCATTCCGGATGCGCCCGAAAAAGATCGCTATCGGGCGAGACCATTTCCGGCTCCACCCACAAGCCAAACGCCATGCCGCGCTCGATGACATGAGCGGCAAGAGGGCCAAGGCCGCGTGGATATTTGGCCCTGTCCACCTGCCAGTCACCCAGCGAACTCAGATCATTGTCGCGCCCGGCAAACCAGCCATCATCAAGCACGAACCGCTCCACACCAATATCTGCCGCGGCATCGGCAAGAGCCATGAGATCCGCTTCGTCATGCGCAAAATACAGCGCCTCCCAGCTGTTGATGTGCACCGGGCGGGGACGCATCTGCCCGCCGGGCCAGCTGATGCGGCCGCGAATGGCACGGTGAAAATTCCAGGCAATGCCATCAGCCCCCTCGCCCGAGCAGGTGGCCAGCATCTGTGGGCTTTCCATGGACTGGCCAGGCCCAAGCCGCACCTCGCCGGGCAACAGATATTCCCCCATCTGCCAGCAAAAGCGCCCATCATCGCACCGCTCGATCGCCTGTGCGTGATTGCCCGACCAGGCCAGCTGCGCCGCATGGACAAGGCCATCACCACAGGAAACCCAGGCCCCGGGAAACTGATCGTGCGAGCTCAGCCCTTTGCGATTTTCGCGCCGCCAGATGCTGCCGCCGAGCGGGGTGGACTGCGCCACAAATTCGCTGTTGTGCCGCCCGGTAAAGCTGTGCACCTGCTGCGCCGCCTGCGGCAGCGGCACCATGCCCGCCGCCAGCCACGCGACATCGAGCACTTCATCTCCCTGATTGCTGAGCTGCGTCGCAAGGCTCATCACATCGCTGGCCGGATCGAGGTGCACCGTGATGACCACGCGGATGGCCGCCACATCATCATCCAGCGTGAAGACAACGCTGTGCGGATCGGGCTGCCCGGCGTGGGCACGCGTCGCTGCCTGCGACCAGCTGCGCCCGGCGCGGTGGGCCAGCAGCGTCGGCATGCCGAACCACGCCTGGCCAGGCCCGGCAAACAGCGGCAGGGGCTGATCCTGCTGCAGCGTGAAACCCGGCGCAATGCGTTCGCTGCACAGCGGGGCGGGCGGGGCCACGCCGTCGGCGAGCCGCGGCCCCCAATAGCGCCACAGCGGGGCTGCATCTGCGGCCACTTCCCACATCGCGGTGCAGGCCGGGCTATCGATCCGAATGAAGCGTTGCGTCATGGCTGTGCAGTTGATCCAGTGCGCCCGCTCGCGTCAAGCAGGCAGCCTTGCCCCGCCCGCATCCGGCGGGCAACTTTGTCCCGCCTGCGTCAAGCGGGCAATGTGCGCGTGCTGCCCTGCCCATCGCCCTTCACTTGCAGCACGGCCAACGCCGCGCACAGCATGAACACGCCAGACAGCATCAGCACATTGCGGGCATCGCCCCCAAGCAGTGGCTCGTAGATAAAGGTCATGGTGCCGGCAAACAGCAGCATCGGGGCCGTGATGAACATGTTGAAAATGCCCATGTAAACGCCCGTGCGCTCTGGCGGGATCGCATTTGCCAGCACAATATAGGGATTGCCCATGATGCTGCCCCAGCCAATGCCGATGCCGACGGCTGCAACGAACAGCCATTCCTTCTGACCGATATTGGGGATGGCAAGCATCGCCAGGCCAGATAGCACAAGGCACAGCGCATGCAGGCGACCCGCGCCATATTTGCGCGCCAACGGCACCATGGCAAAGGCCGAAACGAAGGCAATGAAATTGAAAAAGCCGCCAATCTGGCCATTGGTCAGAACGGCTTCATTATAGGCAGCAGAGCCGGCATCGGCCGTGCCATAGACCGATCGGCTGATGCTGTTGGTCACATAGCCCCAATAGCCGGACATGGCATACCATTGAAACAGGCTCATCCATCCCATCGTGCGCATGGCGACCGGCATATCGCGAATCGCGTCCCAGATTTCGCGCAGCGTCGCACCGGTGGTCTTCGGCATGGCGGCAATGCGAGCCCGCTCGTCCGCACTCAGCGGCAATTCGGGCACGCGCAGGATCGACCATAATATGGTCGAAATGGAAAGAAATGCCCCGATCCAGAACGAGACGAGCACGAATGTGGGGATGCCGCCCTCAGCCGCCGTGCGGCTCAGCCCGAACGCGACCAGGATGGAGGGCGAAAGATAGGCAAGGCACTGGGCAAGCCCGGTAAAGGCGCTCTGGCTCAAAAAGCCCTGCCGCCGCTGATCAGGGTTCAGCCGATCATTCACATAAGCACGATAGGGCTCCATCGTGATATTGTTGCCGACATCGAGCAGCAGCAGCAGCGAGAAGGCTGCGAGCAGCGCGGAGCTGATCAGATAGCCCGCTATCTGGATCGTTTCACCCTTGAAGGCACCGCTTTGCGGCAGGAAAAACAGCCCCAGCGAACACAGCACGGCACCAATCAGGAAATAGGGCGTGCGCCGCCCCCAGCGGCTGGAGGTGCGATCGCTCATCGATCCGATGATCGGCTGCAGCAAAAATCCGGTCAGCGGCCCGGCGATCCCCAGCCAGGCAAAGTTTTTTTCCTCCGCGCCCAGATAAGCCCAGATGGGCGACATATTCGCCTGCTGCAGGCCAAAGCTGAACTGCAGGCCGAGAAAACCCAGGTTCATCTGCAAAATCTGCGACCAGCTCAGCTGCGGCTTCAGTGCAATGGTGCCGTCGGCTGTGCCGCCCTGTTCGCCGCTTTCCGGGACCGCCGTTGCCGGTGCGCCGCCTGCTGCCATCATGCCTCTCCCCTCATGGCCTTGTCGGCCCTTGGGCACAGCTTATGGCAAATCTGGCTGATTGCAACAATCGTTTGCACGCGCATGGCTACAGGCAGTTTTTGCAGGTGGTGCTTTGCCGGCTGGCGCCGCACGATCGGGGCGATCACGCCGCGGGCGGCGCCACATCAAAGGCCACTGTCAGCCGCTCCCCGGCACCAAAGGGCGATGTGCCGTGCCACATGGTGGACGGAAACAGCACGAGCCAGCCGGGCCGCGGCTGGAACGCGACATGTGGTGCGCAATCAAGCCCAAGCTCGGGCGGCGGCGCGCCCAGCGTGAGCCAGCCTCGCCGGGCCGCCGGATCGTCCGCCTCCGCAGGCACGGCGATGTGGAGCGCGCTCGAAATCCAGCCCTGCGGGTGCGTGTGCGCGACATGAAAGCCGGCTTCGGCAAGCCGCACCGACCAGCTGCCCGCAAAGCGGATCGGCGTGCGGGGCGGCCCCAGCAGCGGATGGGCGGCATCATGTGGCGGCAGCCCGGCGGCATAGGCCTCAACCGCACGGATGACGCGCGCCCGCAAGTCCCTGATCACCGGATCGACGCTGGAAAACAGCGGCAGCATCGTCTGGGTGCCGCCACGCACGGACTGGCCGGGCATGGGTGCTGATCCCCGATGCAACGCCCGCAGCACCGAGGCGATCCGTGCCAGCTCTTCTTCCGCAAGACCGAGATCGACCTGTTGCACATAAGGCGGCGCGCCATCGAGCCAGGCCGCCCGCTGATCCCCGAGCAAACGCCAGCACAGCCCGGCATAGGGCCAGATGTGCGGCGCCAGCGGCCCTGCCAGCTGCGCCTCGGCAAGCACAGCCGCCGCCTCGATCCGCCCGCTTTTCAGCAGATGGCGCACACGTGGCAGCGCGAACGCCGGATCGTCCTGCCCATCCAGCCGCGCAAACAGCGCGTCGGCGCGAGACGCATCACCCGCCTCGCTGGCAAGCCCCGCCTCCAGCGCATCGAAAATCAGCACGTCGCCTGCCGCGCGCCGCGCCGATGCCAGCATGTCCATAGCCCGGTCCGGCGCACCCATTTCGACCAGCGTGCGCACCAGCGCGGCCCAGATCATCGCATGCTGCGGCTGCTGCGCGACTGCCTTCACATAGCCGCGCACGGGATCTCCGCTGCCCAGGATCGCCCGCAACCGCACCAGCGCATCCGCCCCTGCCAGCCAATCCGGCGCTGCGGCCAGATGCGCCTCCAGCAGGGCCTCGGCCGCTTCGGCCTGCCCTTCGGCAATCAACGCCCCGGCATAGCTCAGCGCCAGCTCGCGCTCATTGGGAAAGGCGGCGACCAGCGGCTGGAACAGCGGCACGGCCGGCAGGCCCGCTTCATAGCTGAACTGCGCACGGGCAAGCGCAATGCGCGCATCCCGCGGGGCAAGGGCAGCCGCACGTGCAATCGATGCCAGCGCATCGGGCATCTCGCCCAGGCCGTGCTGCGCCAGCGCCAGCACCTGCCACAGCTTGGCAACGCTGCCATGCGCCTGCGTAAGCGGCGCGAGCAGACGGATCGACATGTCTTCACGCCGGGCGGCATTGCAATCCAGCGCAAGATCAATCGCCTGATCGAGCATGGCGGCCGATGCCGCCGCATGTGCATGCGCCAGCCGCGCCTCCAGCGCTGCCACCTGTGTCGCAAGCGTTGCCGGGTCGGTCACAGGCCGTGAAGCTGGCTGCCGGCGGCAATCACGGCAGCGATCCCTGCACGTTCCGCGGCGTCGAGATCGGGATGCCAGATATCGAAGATGAGCACGATGCGCAGTGCCCCGCTTGGGTTCATGGCCTCGTGATCGGCGGTGTCGTCGAACACAAAGGGCACGCCGCGCTGCCAGTGGCGCGTTTCTGAGCCCACCCGGAACCAGCAGCCGTCGGGCACGATCAGCGGCAGATGACACACCAGCCGCGCATTGGAAATGCCCGTGTGCGGCGGGATGTGCGCGCCTGGGGCCAGCAGCGAGAACATGGCGTTCGGACCGGCACCCGCAATGGCCGGCTGCGGCAAGCGGCCAAGCAGCGCCATCAGCTGCGGACAATGGCGGGCGTTGGCCTCCACCCGCCGCCCATTTTGCAACAGATGAATGGCGGTCCAATCCCGATTATGGTTGAGCGCGGCCCATTGATCGACGGGCACGCCGGCGGGATACTGAATATAGGGCACCAAATCGGCCGCTTCGCTTGCAAGCAGCGCATCGCATTCCGCTTGCACCGCATCGGTCGCGGCCGCCAGCTCCGTCAGCCAGGCGAAGCGATCGTCCGGCCAATAGCCAAGCGCGGGCAGGCCCGGATAGCAATAATGGGTCGGCCCTTCGCGATCGGGCTCGGTGATCCGCACGGCATTGGTGATGAAGCGATCAAGTGCTGGCGTAAGCGGCGTTGCCGCAGCCACCGCAAGGCGCAGCCGCTCTGCCTGCCGCTGCTGCCAGCCCCAGTAACGCTCTCGCGCCATGCCGAGCAGCGGGGCCATTGGTGCAGGCGCAGGAACGGGTGCATTGGCAAGCGCGCGGCCATAGGCCTCACCCGCGGCGTCCGCCTGACCAATGGCGTCGAGATGCCCGGCGCGCATCAGCAGCGCGGTGAAATCGAGCGGCTTCAGTGCCAGCGCCTGATCCAGCGCGGAAACGGCAGCACGGCGATCTCCGCAGGCGGCCTCCATCGCCGAAAGCTTGAGCCAGCGGCCAAAATGCCCGGCATCGGATGCAAGCAGGGTGCGCAATATGTCGCGCGCCTGCGCAAAATCACGCGCGGCAGCGGCCCGGTCTGCTTGCTGTTCGGCATCCATCGCCATCGGCTAAGCGATGTTTGCGCAAAAGAAAAGGGCGGGAGCATTGCTGCCCCCGCCCCATCGCTTCGCCTATCGCGACAGCCTTAGAAGTCTGCCGTGAAGTTCGCAAAGATGTAGCGACCCAGATAGTCATAGGTGCCGGGGAACACGTTCCCGTTACCAAAGCCACCCAGCGAAGCCTGGCTCACCAGCGGCGGATCGCTATCGAAGATGTTGTTGATGCCGAGACGGAACGTCATCGTGTCCTTGATCGGCACCGAGAACAACAAATCGATATAGTTGCGCGAACCCAGCGTCTCATCAACGGTCGGCGCCGCGCCCGCCGCTGCCAGATCCGGATCGGTGCTGATCGTATCCACAGTGACGGACTTCAGGAAACGCCAGCCAAGCGTGATGCCGAAATCGTTCGCCGTGGTGAACTTGATCTTGGCATTGTGGCGCCATTCCGGCAGCGGATTGCCGCAGGTGATGCCATAGAAGCCGGCGCAATCATATGTGAAGCCACGCGTGATCGGCTGCACGACAAATTTGTCGAGATACGTGCCGACAAAATCGAAGTTCAGACGCGCTTCGCCAACCGGCATGCGATAGTTGAAGTTCACGTCGACACCCGCGGTCTTCACCGAACCCGTATTGGTCGTCCGATCGTCGACAAAGCCGAGCTGGCCGATCCACAGCGTGCCTTCGGCCGGGCCTGCAGAGGCAGGCGCACGGTTGATCTTCGAGCAGAACTCCGGATCGCCGGTTGCGACGCACTGGTTGATGATCACCTGTGCACCGATGCCGCCGATCGCATCCTTCACCTTGATGTTGAAATAGTCGACCGAGAGGGTCATGCCGGAGACCGGAGTCAGGACGACGCCTGCGGTCCAGCTGTCCGCCTTTTCGGGATCAAGGTTGAGATTGCCGCCGAACAGTCCGTTATACTGCTGCGCGGTGTTGGGCAATATGGTGCCATAGAGCGCGGGGCGCAGGCCAGTGAGGGTGCACTGGGCAACCGTTGCGGTCGGCGTGGTGCCGGCGCACGGGTCGGTGCCCGCAAACAGGCCGATCGACTGGTTCACAAAGAGTTCGCCGATGTTGGGTGAGCGCACCG
>CAZFYJ010000100.1:0-7469 GCA_964523215.1 uncultured Sphingomonadaceae bacterium
GATGCTTATGAGTGGGTGGAGCTTCCCAATACGCTGGGCATGAGCCAGTTTGCAGATGGCGGCATGCTTGCGAGCAAGCCCTATGCCGCCAGTGGCGCCTATGTGAACCGCATGTCCGATTATTGTGCTGGCTGCCGCTATGATGTGAAGCAGCGTTTTGGCTCAAAAAGCTGCCCTCTCAATGCATTATATTGGGATTTTATTGCAAGGAATGAAGATCGGCTGGCGGCCAATCCGCGCATGGCCATGCCCTATCGCAGCTGGCGCAATTTTGATGCTGCAACGCAACAGGCTTTGCGGAAAACGGCGGCCGGCTTCCTGGCCCGGCTCGACGGGGGGGATTGCGCGGGTTAGGCTGGCCCGCAAACACAAGACGAATCGCAGGAATGAAGATGGAATCGCTCGTCTCTACGGACTGGCTCGCCAAACAGATGGGTGCATCCGATCTGCGGATTGTGGACGCCACCAAATTTCTCGATCCGGCGCGGGATGCGCGGACCGAATATGTATCAGCGCACATTCCGGGCGCGGTGTTCATGGATCTGGGTGAGCTGGTCGATCCCGATGCGCCGATCGAGAATATGGTGCCCAGCGCCGAAAAATTCGCTGCCCGCATGCAAAGCCTCGGCCTCGGCGATGGCAGCCGCATCGTCCTTTACGACAACAGTCCGCTCAAAAGCGCGGCGCGTGCCTGGTGGATGCTGGCGCACGTGTTTGGCGCGCATGGCGTTGCCATTCTGGATGGCGGCCTCGCCAAATGGATGGCCGAAGGTCGACCGACTGAAAGCGGCACCGTGCAGCTGCGCCACCGCCATTTCACCGTGTGGAAGGACAGCAAGGCGATCCGCGACAAGGCCCAGATGCTTGCCAATCTTGAAAGCGGAGCAGAACAGGTGATCGATGCGCGGCCCGCGCCGCGATTTGCCGGCGACGATCCAGAGCCGCGGCCGGGCATGGCATCCGGGCATATTCCCGGTGCCAAAAGCCTGCCACATATGCGCCTGTTCAACGATGATGGCACCTGGAAGCAGGGCGAGGCGCTCGCCGCGGCTTTTGCCGATGCCGGGGTCGATCTCTCCCGCCCGCTGGTCGCCACGTGCGGATCAGGGATGACGGCCGCCGTCATTCTCTTTGCGGCGCATCTCGCGGGCAAGGCGGATATTGCCCTCTATGACGGCAGCTGGGCCGAATGGGGTGCCGATCCGGATACGCCCAAGGCCACTGGCACCGGCTGATATGGGCGCACGCGACGACAATGGCAACAAGCCTGCAACGCGGCTGGTGCAGGCCGGGCGCAGGCGCGAATGGACTGGCGATCCGCGGCTGGGCGGCGGCATTGTCAATCCGCCTGTGTGGCGCGCCTCGACCATCCTTTACGATAATGTTGCCGATCTGCGCGCACGCGGCAACCAGACGCACGACCAGCTGTTTTACGGGCGGCGAGGGACGCCAACAGTGTGGGCGCTGGCAGAGGCCGTGACCCGGCTTGAGCCAGAGGCGCACGCCACCTTGCTCTATCCATCGGGCGTCGCGGCGATCAGCACGGCGCTGCTGGCATGCCTGCGCCCGGGCGATGAGCTGCTGATGGTCGACAGCGCCTATGAGCCGACGCGCAGCTTTTGCAATGGCATGCTGGCAACGCTCGGCGTGACGACCCGCGTTTATGATCCGCTGATCGGGGCCGGCATTGCCGATCTGATCGGGCCTGCCACGCGCATGATCTTTCTCGAAAGCCCCGGCAGCCTGACATTCGAAGTGCAGGATGTGCCCGCCATCACGCAGATCGCGCGTGAACGCGGGATCATCACCATCATCGACAACACCTGGGCCACGCCGCTGCTGTTGCCCGCGCTCTCGCTGGGCGTCGATATCAGCATGATGTCGCTCACCAAATATGTCGGCGGGCACAGCGACGCGCTGATGGGTAGCCTCAGCTGTGGCGCCGCGCTGTGGGAGAAGCTGCGAAGCGCGACCTACCAGCTCGGGCAAAGCGTGTCGGCCGATGATTGCGCGCTCATATTGCGGGGGATGCGCACGCTTGATGTGCGGCTGGCGCGCCATGGCGAAAGCGCATTGGCGATCGCACATTGGCTGAAAGGCCGCCGTGAAGTCGGGCGGGTGCTGCATCCTGCCCTGCCCGATTGCCCCGGCCATGATCATTTTGTGCGGGATTTTGCAGGCGCATCGGGCCTGTTTGCCTTTTCGTTGAAGGGTGCAGGCGCGAACCAGCGCACGGCCTTCATCGAGGCGCTGGCCCATTTCGGCATCGGCTATAGCTGGGGCGGCTATGAAAGCTTGATTGTCCCTGTTGATCCGAAGGGCATCCGCACGGCCGTGCCCTGGCACGATCCTGATCCCTATGTGCGCGTCTCGATCGGTCTGGAGGACGCAGGTGATCTGATTGCTGACATCGAAGCGGCCTTTGCAAAAGCTGGCCTGACCGGTTAGACGCGCGATCATGGCAAAGGGCAATACGCCGCACCCGGTGCGCGGCACACAGGATATGCTGGGCGAAACGGCAGACCGTTTCTGGCATGTGATCGAGACATTTCAGCAGGTGCGCCGCCTCTATGGCTTTCGGCATGTCGAAGTGCCGGTGATCGAGCCGACTGCGGTCTTTGCCCGCTCATTGGGCGAGACGACCGATGTGGTGTCGAAGGAAATGTATTCCTTTGAGGACCGCGGGGGCGATTCCATCACCTTGCGGCCCGAATTCACTGCCGGTATCGCGCGCGCCTATATCACCAATGGCTGGCAGCAGCACGGGGTGCTGAAGCTTGCGACCCATGGCCCGTTGTTCCGCTATGAGCGCCCGCAAAAGGGGCGCTATCGCCAGTTTCATCAGCTTGATGCAGAGATTCTGGCGACAAGCGATCCAATGGCCGATGTGGAATTGCTGTGCTTTGCCGATCATTTGCTGCGCGAACTGGGCATCGCAGAGGGCGTGACATTGCAGCTCAATACGCTGGGCGATGCCGAAAGCCGTGATGCCTGGCGGGCCGCGCTTGTCGCGCATTTCAACGACCATGCCGCAGACTTGTCGGATGAGAGCAAGGCGCGGCTGGCGACCAACCCGTTGCGCATTCTCGACAGCAAGGAAGCTCAGGATCGCCCGATAGCCGATAGTGCCCCCGATATCGATGGCCACCTGAGCAGCGCAGCGCAGGACTTCTTCGCGGCGGTGACGAGCGGGCTGGCTGCGGCCGGTGTTGCATGGGTCCGCAATGCCCGGCTGGTGCGCGGGCTCGATTATTATCGCCACACCGCGTTCGAATTTGTGACCGACCGTCTGGGCGCGCAAGGCACCGTGCTCGGCGGTGGCCGCTATGACGGGCTGGTCGAGGCGCTGGGCGGCCCGCACACCCCGGCGGTCGGCTGGGCGGCGGGGATCGAGCGGCTCGCGATGCTGGTGGAGGAAAGCGCCGGAAAACAAGGTCTGGATGTGGCCATCGCTGTGGAAGACGACACGCTGATCCAATCGGGCATAAGGCTGGCTGGTCAGATGAGACGTTCGGGCCTTGCAACGGAAACTGTGCTGACCGGCTCCAGCAAGAAACGTTATGACCGGGCGGTCAAGCTGGGTGCTGCAGTTTTGATTGGCATGTCGATGTCCAACGGGCAGAGCAGGCTTTCAACCCGAAGCTCTGACGCAAAATTGGGTGACCGGGTTGCTGCAATAGTGGCAGATTTTCAGCTGACATCATCATGATCATCGTGGCGCGAAACTCATATCAGTGGATGCTGAAACACATTCGGCAGGGCGAACGCCGTCTCGCCAAGAACAGTCCGCTATGACCCGCATTTCCGACGCACGCATTGCCGCAATCCTGGCGCGGCGCGACGACATATCGGCACAGATGGCCTCCGGCGATGTGCCGACCGAAATGTTCATTGCGCTGTCCAAGGAATATGCCGAGGTCGAGCCCGTCGCCAAGGTGGCCGAGCAGGTGGCGCATCAGCGGCGCGAGCGCACGGCGCTGGAAGACATGCTCGCCGATCCGGACATGAAGCCGATGGCCGAGGAAGAGCTGGCGCACATCCGCCTGACGCTCCCTGCGGCTGAACATGCGCTGGCGATCGCCCTGCTGCCCCGCGATGCGGCAGATGAGCGAGCCGCCATGCTCGAAATTCGCGCTGGCACCGGGGGCGATGAGGCGGCGCTGTTTGCGGGCGATCTGTTTCGCATGTATGGCCGCTATGCCGAGGCCATGGGCTGGAAAGTGGAGATTATTTCCGAAAGCGTCGCCGATGTTGGCGGGTATAAGGAAATTGTGGCTTCGGTCCGCGGCTCGGGCGTGTTTGCCCGGCTCAAATATGAAAGCGGGGTTCACCGGGTCCAGCGGGTGCCGGTGACAGAGGCTGGCGGGCGCATCCACACCAGTGCGGCCACGGTGGCCGTGCTGCCCGAGGCGGAAGATGTCGATGTGCAGATCGAGGAAAAGGACCTCAAGATCGATGTCTATCGGGCGTCCGGCGCGGGTGGCCAGCATGTCAACACCACCGACAGCGCCGTGCGGATCACGCATCTGCCCAGCGGGATCATCGTGACCTGCCAGGACGGACGCAGCCAGCACAAGAACAAGGAAAAGGCCATGCAGGTGCTGCGCACCCGGCTCTATGAGCAGATGCGTGAGGCGGCACAGGGCGCAGAGGCGGCGGCGCGCAAATCCATGGTCGGCTCGGGCGATCGCAGCGAGCGCATCCGGACCTATAATTTTCCGCAAGGCCGCGTCACCGATCATCGCATCAATCTGACGCTGCATCGTCTGCCCGAGATACTGGAGGGCGCGCTGGACGAGCTGGTTTCGGCGCTGATCATGGCGGATGAGGCAGAGCGGTTGGCGGGGCTGGACGAGGCGGCATGAGCCTGCGCATCGCGCTCGCCGATGCGGCGCAGCGGCTGGGTCCCGTTTCCGATACGCCGCGTCTCGATGCCGAGCTGCTGGCGGCTTATGCCCTGAATTGCGATCGGACAGCGCTGCTGCTGCATCATCTCGACATGCCGGAGCCGTTTGGCTTTGCAGACCTGATCGCACGGCGCATGGCGCATGAGCCCGTGGCCTATATCACCGGCGAAGCCTGTTTTCGCGACATCGTGCTGCATGTGGCCCCCGGCGTGCTCATTCCCCGGCCAGACAGCGAGACGCTGATCGAGGCGGCCATTGCGCATTTCGGCGATGTGCCGCCGCGCAGCCTGCTCGATCTGGGCACGGGGCCGGGAACGCTGCTGCTGGCGGCGCTCAGCCATTGGCCCGGGGCGGCGGGCATTGGGGTCGATCGCTGCGGCTTCGCGCTGGAACTGGCGGCGGCCAATGCGCAGCGGCTGGGGCTGGCGGGTCGATCGCTGTGGCGGTGCGGCGATTGGGCCGCGGGCATCGATGCGCGCTTTGATCTCATTCTCTGCAACCCGCCTTATGTGGAAGAGGCGGCCATGCTCGCGCCCGACGTGCGCGATTTCGAGCCGCATGAGGCCCTGTTTGCAGGTGAAGACGGGCTCGATGCCTATCGTGTCATCATGCCGCAGCTTCCCCCCTTGCTGAACCCGGGCGGCCTGATCGCGCTGGAAATCGGCTGGCGGCAGGCAAGGGCGGTAAGCGCGCTTGCCGATGCCGCGGGCTTTGCGGTTGCTGTGCAGCAGGATCTTGCCGGGCGGGACCGGGCCCTGCTGCTGACTGTTGCCAGCAACCCTTCCACCGCATAAAGCCATGGCCATGGTATCGCCTTCTCCCCTGGACGATCCGGCCTATCGCGCCTTTGCCTGGGCGCGCTACTGGCGGATGATGCGGCTGATGTGCATCATCACGCTCTCGGTCGTGGCGGCGGCGCTGGCTGTGCTGTGGATGCGCAATGGGGATTTTGCCTCCATCCACCTTTATATCGCGACGGCCGCAGGCATCAGCTTTGCGATGCTGCTCACGGCGGCGCTGATGGGCCTCGTATTTCTTTCAAACGGGACCGGGCACGATCAGGCGATCGACGATCTGCTGGAAAAGGAACGCACCAAAGATGACGATGAATGACGCTCCGGGCTTTGATCCTGCCGGGCACGAAGTCATCCTGCGGGTGTCGCCGGGTCCGGGTGACATCAACGCAAACGGCCATATCTTCGGCGGCTGGGTGCTCAGTCAGATGGATATTGCCGGCGGCATTGTTGCCGGGCGGGCGTGCCAGGGGCCGTGCGCCACGGTGGCCATCGAACGCATGGAGTTCATCGCACCGATTTTGCTGCGCGATCTGATTTCGGTTTACGCGTCGGTCGAGCGGCGTGGCCGCACATCGCTTGGCATCCGCATCAATGTGATCGCCCACCGCGATCGCGGCACGACGCATGTGCAGGTGACAAGCGGGCTGTTCACCTTCGTGGCACTGGACGAGCAGGCGCGGCCGCGCCCGATCGACTGGTCGCGGGCGATGCTCTGAACATGCCCTTTCGAACATGTCTTGTCGCCCGGCCATCTGCATGACCGGGCGACGTCCCTTTGCGACCCAAAGGGATGGTGCTACGCCCGACCCGCCGACCCGATAAGGGTGAGCGATTGGTTTGGGCCCTTGGGCCGGACGTATCTCTGTGATGTGGTTGTCGGCAGCGCCGATTATCGTGCGCGCTTGGCCTCTTCGATGCTGGCTTCGAGCTGGGCTTCCATGTCGCGCGCCATGGCATCGACAATGGGCAGCATTTTGGCCAGCGATTGCGCCATCGTGCCCGCAACCTTGGGCATCGCCTTCGCATCGTCCTTCAGACGCTCGGCAAAGCGCGGATCGCCCTTGCCCGCGAGATCGCCGAGCGTGGCCTTCGGATCCATCCGCTCCATCCGCACGGCCTTTTCCTGGCCCGGCAGCTGGATATCGCGGGTCGCGTTCATCAGCTCGCCCACGCGCAGATCCATCAGACTGCCGATCAGGGCGGACAGCATATTGCCCATATCGCGCTGCACGGCTGGGTCTGCCAGCGTCTCGAGCGCGGCCACGGCCTTGTCCATCCGTTCCGGGGCAGCAGACTCTTTCGCTTGCACAGGTGCTGCAAGGGCAGCCATGGACGCAGCGGCAAGAACAAGCATTTTTTTCATCGCACCAAAATCCCAAGCCTGCCGGATCGCCGGCAATCCCCGCGTTTCAGAGGCCGGCTGCGGCTGCAGTGCCCGTTCGCGATGCACACCATCTAGACCCGCAAAGCTGAGGGCGGGCTGAACAAGCATGCGGCCTTTGGCGCAAGCATCGTAAAATGATGTAAGCCGACCTTATTCTGCGGCAGCAAGTTGCGTTTGCTCGCCAAGCGGCTGGGCCAGCCTTGATAGCATCTCCAGCGGGCAGACTTGCCAGAAATGCGCCCGCTTTTCCGGCCAGTCCGCAAGGATGGATGCCGCCCATGCACTGTCCGTCGCGGCGACATGCGCCTCGATCAGGCTTTTCAGTTCCTCTTCCCAATATGCGCTTTCAAGCCGTTGCCACAGGATGGATTCGGGATTGGC
>CAZFYJ010000101.1:0-7347 GCA_964523215.1 uncultured Sphingomonadaceae bacterium
TCATTTTCGGCAGCATTGCCCCCTGAACCGGGCAAGCGCGGCGCGGCGGGCACCGGGGCGGATTTTGCCGCCACCACGCGCCGCACATTCTGGCTGGTTCCGCGCGGCATGATCAGCAACTCCCCGCCATGTTCCACGATGATCAGATTGTCCACGCCCATCAGGCTGACGCGCAACGCATCGCTCATCACCAGATTGCCCCGAGCGTCGATCGCCAGATGGTCCCCCCGCACCACATTGCCGCTCTCATCCTGCGCGCCGCTTTCGTAAATGGCATCCCATGATCCCACATCCGACCAGCCCATGGCGACGGGGACGACCGCAACATCGGCTGCCTTTTCCATCACGGCATAATCGATGCTGACCGAGGGGCATGCCGCAAGCGACGCTGCATCAGGCGTGATGACCCCATCGCCATGGACAGCCGCCTCCATTGCCGCTGCGGCGCAGCGCGCAATATCCGTGGCGTGCAGGGCCAGCTGCTCCAGATAGCTGGCCGCCCGGAAGAGGAAGATGCCGCCGTTCCAATCATGCCCGCCGGCCTCCAGCATGGCCTCTGCCACGGCGCGCTCCGGCTTTTCAATGAACCGCTCCACCCTGTGGCAGGCAGGCGAGAGTGCCGCGCCGCGCGCAATATAGCCGTAGCCGGTTTCCGGCCCGGTCGGCGCAATACCGAACGTAACCAGCCAGCCCGCTGCCGCATGCGGCACGCCTGCTGCGACCGCTGCATGAAAAGCGCCGACATCGGCAATCAGATGATCGCTGGGCAGCACCAGCAGCAGATCATCCGGCGCGGCGAGATGCGCGGCAAAGGCAACCGCGGCCGCGGTGTTGCGGGCCAGCGGCTCCATCACCAGGGTGAACCCTGCAACGCCTGCTGCGCCTGCCTGCTGCGCCAGCAGGTCGCCATGGGCCGCACTGCCGACGATCAGCGGTGGGGCAAATGCCAGCCCTGCATCAGTCCCCGCATCGGGTGAAACGCGCAACAGCGTTTGCGCATAGAGGCTCACATCGCCGGTCAGCGCCAGAAACTGCTTGGGCATCGGCGGCGTGGAAAGCGGCCACAAGCGCGTGCCGCCGCCACCGGAAAGGATCACCGGCCTGATCAATTGCTGGTGCGACACGCCTTTGTCTCCCATTTCATGGCTGCTGCGCTTGTGCGGCATTGTGCTGCGTGCGCTTACGCAATCTTTACACCTGACTGTCAAATATGCCGACACCGGCGATGGCCATGCCACGCGCCAGATGCAACCGGACCAGAAGTGCATTGCCGACGTGATCAGATTATTCAAACATTATGTGCCTTATGCGGTTGTGCTGCTTGGCATGATCGATGCGTTTCTGCTGGTCTTTGCCGCTGAAATCGCATGGGTGTGGCGGGCGGCACAGATCGGCATGGCGATAGAGCCGGCCAGCACGCGCATGCTGCCGCTGCTCAGTTTCGCGGTCGCCTTGCAAACCGCCATGGTCGCTGTCGGCGTCTACAGCAGCGAGGCACTGCAATCGCTGCGCTTTGCAACGGCGCGCCTGCTGGTCGCCATTTCGCTCGGCGTTATCTTTCTGTCGCTGATGGCATTCGTTGCGCCCGGATCGACCCTGTGGCGATCCAATTCGCTTTATGCGATGGGGCTGTCCTTTGCGCTGCTCTTCTGCATGCGCGCGCTGTTTGGCCGCATGTTTGGCAGCAATGCATTCAAGCGACGCGTGCTGATCCTTGGCGCGGGGCAACGTGCGTTGCGGATCACCCGGCTGGCTGAACGGCCTGGCGCGGGCTTTCTCGTCGTCGGCCATGTCGCCATGAACGATGGCGAAACCGTGATTGCCACGGCGATCAATCGCCATGCCATCGACAATCTTGCCGCGCATGTGAGCCTGCTCAATGCCAATGAAGTGGTGCTCGCCATCGAAGAGCGCCGCAATGCGATGCCGCTGTCCGACCTCATCCGACTGCGCACAACCGGTGTGCATGTGAACGAGGTCTCCACATTTCTGGAGCGCGAAACCGGGCGGATCGACCTGCGCAGCGTCAATCCCAGCTGGCTCATCTTTTCCGATGGCTTTTCATCCGGACGCCGGCTTTCGGCACTGGCCAAGCGCATGTTTGATGTCGTGACCAGCCTGATGCTGCTGGTCCTTGCTGCGCCGGTCATGCTCGTCACGGCAATCGCGATCAAGCTCGAAAGCCGCGGTCCGGCATTGTATCGCCAGCAGCGGGTGGGGCTTTATGGCCAGCCGTTTGACGTGCTGAAGCTGCGATCGATGTGCAGCGATGCGGAGGCCGATGGCAAGGCGCAGTGGGCCCGCCAGAATGATCCGCGGGTGACACGCATTGGCCGCATCATCCGCAAATTGCGGATCGATGAGCTGCCCCAGCTGTGGAATGTGCTGCGCGGCGACATGAGCTTCGTCGGCCCGCGCCCGGAGCGCCCCTCTTTCGTCGCCGATCTTGAAGAAAAGCTCACCTTTTACGCAGAGCGTCACATGGTGAAGCCCGGCATCACCGGCTGGGCTCAGATCAACTATCCCTATGGCGCCAGCCTGCAGGATGCGCGCGCCAAGCTCGAATATGACCTCTATTACGCCAAGAATTACACCCCGTTTCTCGATTTGCTGATCCTCCTGCAAACCTGCCGCGTCATCCTGTGGCCTGAAGGAGCCCGGTAATGCTGACCACTTCCTTGCCGTTCGATCTGCCCTATGTGGCGGCCTTTGCCGCGGCGCTGGCGTTCGCTGCCCTGTGCCTGCGCACGCTGGCGGCCACCACGCGCCGCAAAGCTTCGGCGAACCCCTCTGGCAGCTACAGCTCTGGCCAGGACATCATCCAGCAGGGGGGGCTTGCGATTGCCTTTGCCACAACCGCGGTGTGGATCGCATCAACCTCCCTGTTTGACGTGCAGGAATGGCTGAACATTTGCCTTGAAACAGCGCGCAACCTTGCCTGGCTGACGTTCATGTATCTGCTGCTGCGCCCGGAAAATTTTGCACGACAAGATATTGCCGTGCGCCTGATTTATATCACGGTGGCCGGGCTGAACCTTGCCGTGCTTGCCGTCACCATGCTCGATGCGCTTGATCTGATCGCAATCGCGAGCGCTGCCGATTATGCGACTGGCCTGCTGCTGGCGGAAATGATCATTGCCATCAGCGCCCTGGTGCTCGTGCATAATATCTACACCATGGCGGCCAGCGATGCGCGCGCGGCGCTTGCGATGCCACTCGGGTCGCTCGCGGCGATGTGGATGTATGATCTCAATCTCTACACCATCAGCTATTTTGCAGACGCACCCGCAGATCAGCTGATTGCCCTGCGCCCCGCCTTCATGCTGCTGCTGGCCGGGGCATTTGGCCTTGCGCTGATGCGCGGACGGCAGATGACCTTCCGGCTTTCGCGCGCAGCGACCTTCCAGACATTGTCGCTTGCCGCCATCGGCATCTATCTGCTGGTAATGGGTGTGGTGGCTGCACTGGTCGATCGTGCCGGCCAGAATTACGGGCAGGTCGCCCAGGCATGGTTTCTGAGCATTGCCGCGGTTGCGGGCATCGCGCTTGCCGTCTCGCCAAAGCTGCGCGGATGGCTGAGGGTGACCATTTCGAAACATCTTTTCCGGCTGCGCTATGATTATCGCATCGAATGGGCCCGCTTTACCGATACGATCGGGCTGCCGGGCAGCACCGAGCAGAGCTTTCACGAACGCGTGGTCAAGGCCGTTGCCGACATTACGAGCTCGCCCGGCGGCCTGCTGCTAACACCAGACGAAAGCGGGCATCTGACGCTGCAGGCGCGCTGGCACTGGCCGCTCATCGATGTTCCGCGCGAAGCCGCACCCCTCGCGACCTCGCTCTATCTCGAAGAAAGCGGGCGCATCCTGATCTTCGACGAATTGCGCAACGGCGCGGCGCCGCACGAGGAAATTGCCGTGTGTCCGCAATGGATTTTGCAGGATGAGCGGCTCTGGCTTGGCGTGCCGTGCGTCCATTATGGCAAGCTGGCAGGGCTGATCCTGCTGCAACGCCCCGCCTATGAGCGCAAGCCCGATTGGGAAGACCGCGATCTGCTGCACATGGCCGGCCGCCAGATTGCCAGTTATCTGAGCGAGGCACACAGCCAGGAAACGCTCTCCGAGGTGCGCCGCTTTGACGAATTCAACCGGCGCTTCGCCTTCATCATGCACGATGTGAAAAATCTGGTGAGCCAGCTCAGCCTCGTCTCGCGCAATGCTGAAAAACACGCGCACAATCCGGAATTTCAGGCAGACATGCTGCAGACGATCAAGCACAGCGTGAACCGCATGAATGATCTGCTCGCGCGGCTTTCGCAGCACAACAAGGCCAAGCCCGAAGACCCGCGGCCGCTGGCTGTGCGCGATGCCATCGACGCCATCATCGGCCAGAAGCGGCTTTTGCACCCGCTGATGGCCGGCCAGGAACAGGGGCTGATCGCGATGGCCGACCCCAATCGGCTGGAACAGGTGCTGGGCCACCTTGTGCAGAACGCAATCGATGCGAGCCCGTCGGACGAGCCCGTGCACATCATGGCGCGCGATGTCGGCGATCAGATCGCGATCGACGTGCTCGATCGTGGCTGCGGCATGTCCCCGGAATTTGTCCGCACCCAGCTGTTCCGCCCCTTCACATCGACCAAGGAAGGCGGATTTGGCATTGGCAGCTATGAAGCGCGCCAGCTGACCATCGGCATGGGCGGGCGCATCGACGTCGAATCGGTCGAAGGCGAAGGTTCGCGCTTCACCATCCTGCTGCCCAAGCCCAAGGGCACTGAGCAGCCCATCCAAAGCCGCCATCGCGATCTGGACATGCCGCATGGCCCATTCACCGGCAAGGAGGCCGCTTGAGATGCTGGAGAGCAAGATCCAACCCAAATTGCTCATCGTCGAGGATGATGACGGGCTGCAAAAGCAGCTGCGCTGGGCCTTTGCCGACTATCAGGTGTTGACCGCGCGCGATCATGATTCGGCGATTGCCCTGCTGCGCGCTGAAGAGCCAGATGTGGTCACGCTTGATCTGGGCCTGCCACCGGATGTGGATGGCACCAGCGAGGGGTTTCGCATTCTTGATGCGATCCTCACGCTCAAGCCCGATACCAAGGTGATCATTGCATCCGGCCATGGCGCGCGCGAAAGCGCACTGCGCGCGATTGCAAGCGGCGCTTATGATTTCTATCACAAGCCGATCGACATCGACGAGCTCGCCCTGATCGTGAAACGGGCATTTCACGTCCGCTCGCTTGAGCTGGAAAATGCCCGGCTCGCCCAGACCACGCTGGACAGCACGGGCATGCTCGGCCGCATGGTGACGGGCGCGCCCGAGATGCTGTCTGTCATTCGCACAATCGAACGCGTCGCCAATGCCGATGTGTCCGTGATGCTTTTGGGAGCAAGCGGAACCGGCAAGGAACTGCTGGCCCGCGGCGTGCATGACAGCAGCGGACGGCGCGGCGCACCATTTGTTGCGATCAACTGCGCGGCTATCCCCGATACGCTGCTTGAAAGCGAGCTATTTGGCCATGAAAAAGGGGCCTTCACTGGCGCGGTCAAAACCACCGAAGGCAAGATCGAGCTGGCCGAAGGTGGCACGCTGTTCATTGATGAAGTGGGTGACATCCCCCTGCCCCTTCAGGTCAAGCTGCTGCGCTTTCTGCAGGAACGCACGATCGAGCGGATTGGCGGACGCCGCCCGATTGCCGTCGACACGCGGATCGTGTGCGCCACGCATCGCGATCTGGATGCGATGGTTGCCGAAGGCACATTCCGCGAAGACCTTTATTATCGCATGGCAGAAATCGTGGTCCGCATTCCGCGGCTCGCTGAACGCACCGGCGATGCCGTGCTGCTCGCCAAGCATTTTGTCGCCCGGTTCGCGCAAGATCTGAACAGCAAGGTCACCGGTCTTGCGCCCGATGCCCTCGCAGCCATCGACAGCTGGGCGTGGCCCGGCAATGTGCGCGAGCTGGAGAACCGCATCAAGCGCGCCACCATCATGGCCGATGCCAAGCTGATCTCTGCGGCCGATCTCGATCTGCCATCGAGCAGCGCGAGCGATGCGGACGCCGCCCTCCCGCTCAATCTCAAGGCAGCGCGCGAGGCCGCAGACCGGGCCACCATCCGCCGCGCGCTGGCCCGGACCGAGGGCAATATCTCCAGTTCGGCCAAGCTGCTCGGCATCAGCAGGCCGACATTGTACGATCTGCTTCGGCAATATGATCTCCACGCGGGATAAGCGCCGCTGTGGCGCAGTGGGGGCCGTGCTGGCCATGGCAGCGCTGCTGTCGCTGGCCCTTGGCGCGCCAGGCGCTGTGCAGAGCAATGCGGCCGACCCCTATATGCAGGAGGCAGCCAGAGCGGCAGCGCAACGCGATTATCGTGCAGCGCGCATTGCATTGCTGAACGCGATCGAGCGCGATCCCCGTTCACGCCCGGCGCGCATGGCGCAGGCAAAGATTCTGTTGAAACTTGCCGATGGGCTGAGCGCCGAGGCAGAGCTGCGGCGCGCCATGGCGCTGGGTGAGCCGGCCAGCATAGTGCGCGCCTATCTGGCGCATGCCATTTTGCTGCAGAATGAGCCCGAGCGCGCGCTCGCCGTCGCCAACGAAGGGCCTGTGCCGCCTGACGTGCAAGGCTATCTCGCCCGCACCAAAGGCTCTGCCTTCATGGCGACCGGCGATCTGGGCGCTGCCAGGCGCGCGTTCGATTCTGCGGCGCAACTGGCTGGCAAAGACAGTGAAACCTGGGTGGATATCGCGCGCTTTCGCCGCCTGAATGTCGATGGCAAAGGCGCCGAAGAGGCGGCGGATCTGGCCATGTCGCTCGATCCGCGCAATGTTGATGCCATCACCATGAAGGCCGAACTGGTGCGCGATCGTGCCGGCCACGTTCCCTCTATCGCTTGGTTTCGCCGTGCGCTGGCTGTCGATCCCAAGCATGTGCCCGCGCTGATCGAATATGCCGCAACTCTTGGCGATACAGGGCAATATCGCGCCATGCTGAAGCAGGTGCGCGCTGCCATGGCGATCAACCGCAATGCGGTGCGCGGCTTTTATCTGCAGGCGGTGCTTGCCGCACGCGCAGGCGATTATGGCCTTGCCCGCGCCATCATGCGGCGCACCGGCGGCAAGCTTGATGATGTGCCGGGCTATATGCTGCTCAGCGCGCACGTCGAGTTGCAGCTCGGCGCGCCAAGCCTGGCAGCCGACTGGTGCGAAAAGCTGCTTGCCGCGCAGCCGGACAATGGCGACGCGCGGCGCATGCTGGCGCTGAGCCTGCTGGCGGACGAGGCCTTTGAAGAGGCCTTCGATGCCATCGCCCCCCTGGCAGAGCGCGCGGATGCCGATAG
>CAZFYJ010000102.1:0-7337 GCA_964523215.1 uncultured Sphingomonadaceae bacterium
CTGCGCCGCCGGGGCCTGCCTGCCCCTTGCCTTTGAGGCGCATCACAGTGCCGCTTTCAAGGCCGGGCGGCAATTTCAGCTCGATCGACTTGCCATCTGCCAGCGTGATTCGCTGGGGTGCAAGCGTTGCCGCATCGATGAACTGCACCGCCAGCCGATAGCTGATATTCGCACCCCTTTGCGGCGGTGGCGCGGTTCGCGATGCACCGCGCGCGCCTGTGCCGCCGCCAAACAGCCCATCGAAAATATCCCCAAAATCCATGCCGACGGCATCAGCAAAGCCCGCAGCCCCGCTGCGCCGGCCAGTGCTGCTGCTGTGCGCACGCGAAAACGGGTCTGCGCCGCGATAGGTGCCGCCCGAAAAACCGGCAAACGGGTTGGCAGGCTGGCCATCGCCGTCGATTTCGCCGCGGTCATATTGGGCCCGCTTTGTCTTGTCGGACAGCAGATCATAGGCCTGCGTCACCTCGGCAAAGCGTTCGGCCGCCTTGGGGTTGTCGGCATTGCGATCCGGGTGCAGCTCCTTGGCCAGCTTGCGATAGGCGCTTTTGATCTCGGCCTCGCTTGCCCCTTTTCCCAGCCCCAACAGTGCATATGGATTTTTCGCCATCTGCATAAGCTAATGCGTCCGCATGCTTGCGGCAAGCGTGCCGGGGGCGTAGATGCGCCGCGATGATGCACGATCCCTATCGCCTGTTCGATGCCTGGCTGGCCGAAGCCGAGGCGAGCGAGCCCAATGATCCCAATGCTCTGGCGCTGGCAACGGCCGATGCGCAGGGGCGGCCATCGGTGCGCATGCTGCTGCTGAAAGGCCATGGCGCGGATGCCGAGCCGGGGATCAGCGGCGGGCAGGGGGGCTTTATCTTCTATACCAATCTCGAAAGCCGCAAAGGCGCAGAGATTGCCGAAAATCCCTGTGCAGCAATGCTGTTTCACTGGAAAAGCCTGCGGCGTCAGGTGCGGATCGAAGGGCCGCTGAAGCGCGTGAGCGATGCCACGGCCAATGCCTATTTCGCCAGCCGCCCGCGTGCGTCGCAGATCGGAGCCTGGGCATCCGATCAATCGCGTCCGCTGGCCGACCGGGCGAGCTTCGAGGCGCGCTGCGCCGAAATGGAGCGCCGCTTTGCAGCGGGCGATGTGCCCCGCCCGCCGCACTGGCACGGACATATTCTTGTGCCGCAGCGGATCGAATTCTGGCAGGATCGCGATTTCCGCCTGCACGAACGCACGCTGTTCACGCGCACCGATGCGGGCGGCTGGCAATCGGGGCTGCTGTTTCCCTGAGCGCGGATGTGCCGCAAGGATATGGATTGAAGCGATGAGCGCAGGGCATGATCATCTCAGGGCGCATGGCACGCTGACCAGCCGGGCCGCGCTTGCCAGCCTCGGCGTTGCGATCCTGCTGCTGGGCGTGAAGGGCTATGCGGCCTTGATCACGGGTTCGATGGCCGTGCTCGGCGCGCTGGCAGACAGCGGGCTTGATCTGCTGGCCTCGCTGGTGACGCTGATCGGGGTGCGCGTGGCGGCGATGCCGGCAGATGATAATCACCGCTTTGGGCATGGCAAGGCCGAAGCGCTGGTCGCGATGGTGCAGGTGGTGATCATCAGCCTTTCGGCCCTGCTGATCGGCTGGCAATCGGTGCTGCGGCTGGGCAGCGGCGCCCCGGTCAACGCCCCCGAATTCGGCATGGCGGCCGCGATCATTTCGATGGCGGCAACCGCGGCACTGCTCGCCTATCAGCGCCATGTGATCCGGCAGACCGGCTCGGTCGCGATCAGGACCGACCAGCTCCACTACAGCTCTGATCTGCTGCTGAACGGCATGGTGCTGATCGCGCTGGTGATCGAGGCATGGCTGCGGGTGCGTGGAGTCGATGCCTTTGCCGGGCTGCTGATTGCGCTGTGGCTGCTCAAAAGTGCCTGGGAGGCAACCAGTGCCGCGCTCTACCAGCTGATGGACCATGAATGGCCCGACGAGAAAAAGCAGATGCTGACGACGCTGGCGCTCGCGCATCCGGAGGTGCTCGGCCTGCATGATCTGCGCACGCGCAGCAGCGGCGCGCATGATTTTGTGCAGTTCAAGGCCTATGTCGATCCGGGCATCAGCCTTGCCGCCGCGCACGACATCATGGACCGGGTGGAGGCCGATCTGCACAGCGCCTTTCCGGGCACCGAAATTCTCATCCATCCGGAGCCGGCGCCCGCGCCCGCGCCCGCATCCCCTATCGCTGCGGTGTCTGCTCCTGACGCCACAGCCACAGCCCGCCCGCGATGATGATGGCAGCGCCCGTCAGCGTCGCCAGATCGGGGCGATCGCCAAAGACGATGATCCCCAGCGCAACCGCAATGATCAGCTGCACATAGATCATCGGTGCCGTGGCGGCCGCAGAGGCGCGGGCCGTTGCCATGAAGAGCAGCGTGTGCGCAACGCTGGCGCTGACGGCGACCAGCGCGCAGCGGGCAATGATCGTCCAGTCGGGTGCGGGAACGGCGAAGCCCGGCGCGCCGCTCGCATGGCCGATCAGCGCGCCTGCGATGAGAAATGGCGTTGCCAGCGCCGAAATGTAGAATTGCAGCGCCAGCGTGGAGGCGCTGCCGGCCGCCATCCGGTTGAACACCATTGTCATTCCCATGCCGAGTGCGGCAAGCACCGGCAGCAGCGCAGCCCAGCCCAGCTCGGCCACATTGGGCCGCAGCACGATCAGCACGCCGACAAAGGCGATCGCGCTTGCAATCCACGTTGCCCGGCTGGCCGGCTCGCGCAGGATGGCGGCAGACAACAGCGCCGTCAGCATCGGGCCGATGAAGTTGATGGCGGTCGCCTCGGCCAGCGGCATCAGGAAAATGGCCACGAAAAAGCAGGTGGTGGCAAAGGCGACGCTCGCCCCGCGCGCCAGCTGCACGCCAAGGCGCGGGATGCGAAAGGCGGCGGCCCCCTCTTTCCACCACAACAGCGCACCAAGCCCGATCGCGCCCAGCGCATAGCGCAGCGCCGCGACCGCCGTGCCCGGCCAGCTGCCGCCGATCGTCTTGATCACGGCATCCCCGCACGACAATATTGCAAAGCCTGCCAGCGCGAGCAACAAGCCATGGCGAAAGCCTGCTGCTGCGCCCGGTTTCCGATCTTCCCCATCCCCATGTGTCACGCCCGCGCCATGCCCGAAGTGCGGGCTCGCGGCAAACGCTTAACGCGCTCTTTACCATATTTGCCCTAGGCGCAGTGATCATCACAGGCAGCCACAGGCGGGGACAGGCATGCGCGACGGCGATTTTCGGAATTTTGCAGAGGCACTCTCCAGCGATCAGACGCTGGATGTCACCATCGTGATGCCGTGCCTCAACGAAGTGGACAGCCTGCCGCACTGCATGGCCAATGCGCAGGATGCGCTGGCCCGGATCGCCGCAACACTCGGGCTGCGCGGCGAAATCGTGATTGCCGATAATGGCTCGACCGATGGCAGCCAGGCGCTGGCAACCGAGCTGGGCGCACGCGTGGTCGCGGTGCCCAGGCGGGGCTATGGCGCGGCGCTGATCGGCGGCTGCGAGGCCGCCTTTGGCCGCTATGTGCTGATGGGCGATTGCGATGGCAGCTATGATTTCACCGATGGCGTGGCGATGATCGCACAGCTGCATGCGGGCCACGATCTGTGCATGGGTTCGCGCTTTGATGGCGGGATCGAGCCCGGTGCCATGCCCTGGAAAAACCGCTGGATCGGCAATCCGGTGCTCACCGGCATTCTCAATCTCTTTTTCAAATCGGGCATCAATGATGCGCATTGCGGCTTGCGCGCCATTCGCAAGGATGCCTTTCTGCGTCTCGGGCTTTCGGGCACAGGCATGGAATTTGCGAGCGAAATGGTGATCAAGGCGACATTGAAGCAGCTGGATGTGGTGCAGGTGCCGGCCAAATTGCGCCGCGATCTGCGCGATCGCCCGCCGCATCTGCGGCCCTGGCGCGATGGCTGGCGGCATTTGCGCTATCTGCTGATGCTGAGCCCCACCTGGGTGTTCGGCGTGCCGGCGGCAGCGGCGATCAGTCTCGGGATGGCGATTCTCGCGGTTGCGCTGATCGGCTGGCTGGGGCTTGCCGAGGCCGTGCCGTTCGGCACCAGCTGGACGATGACGGCCGGTTCGCTCGTCTGCATTGGCCATTTTGCCTGGCTGATGGCGCTGGCCACGCATCTGCACGGCGTGCGTGCGGGCTATCGCCAGCCGCGCCCCTTTCTCACCCGATACAAGGGCTGGCTGACGCTGGAGGCCATGCTGATCGGCGGCGGGGCCGCCTGCGCCGTGGCGCTTGCCGGGCTGATCGCCATCACGCTCTACTGGTCTGCCAGTGCCTTTGCCGCCCTGCCGAACACGCTGCCGCTGGTGCTGTGCACCACGCTGGGGGTTGCCGGTGTGCAGACCATGTTTGGCGGCTTCCTGCTCGCCATCATTGCCGGGCATGATGCCGATTTTGCAAAGCCCGCCAATGGATCATAGTGGTGCCAGCGAACGGGCGGAGCGCCGCCGCGCGCCCCGCATTTTCGATACCGACTGGCTGGTGCTGCGGCAGATGCGCACGCATATCGCCGCGGCCATTGCCACGCTTTCGGGCAAGGGTGCGCGTGATCTGATCGATCTGGGCTGCGGATCGCAGCCCTATCGCGCCCTGATCGAGGGGCAGGGCCTGGCCTATCGCGGTGCCGATCTCGGCTGCAGCGCGGATATCGAAATTGCCGGCAGCGGCCATGTTGCCGCCGCGGATGGCAGCGCCGATGTGATCAGCAGCTTTCAGGTGCTGGAGCATGTGCGCGATCTCGATCTCTATCTGGCCGAAGCCCGCCGCCTGTTGCGCGATCGCGGGACGCTGCTGCTGTCGACGCATGGCACCTGGCTCTATCATCCGCACCCGGAGGATCACCGCCGCTGGACGCGCACGGGCCTGATCCTCGATGTCGAGATGCGCGGCTTCAGGGTGATCGCCTGCACGCCGATCGTCGGCCCCCTCGCCTGGACCGGGCTGATCCGCCTCACCAGCTATGCCTTCGTGCTGCGCAAGCTGCCGCTGCTCGGCCGGCCGATCGCAGCCGCGCTCGCTGCGATCATGAATCTGAAGGCAATGGCCGAAGATGCCGTCACCCCGCCCGATGTGCGGGCGCACAATGCCTGCGTCTATCTGATCATTGCGGAAAAGGCCGGGTGATGCCGCGCCTGCTGCACCATTTTGGCCGCTTCGGGCTGGTCTCGCTGCTGTGCGCGCTGCTCAACATCGCGATCCTCACGATCGGTGAACGCTGGGGCGCGCATTATGTGCTGCTGGTCTTCCTTTCCTTCGCGCTGTGCGTGGTCATCGGCTATGCGGCCCACGCCCGGCTCAGCTTTGCGCGTGCCATGTCGCCCGCAGGCTTTGTGCGCTATGTGCTGGCGATGGCAATGAACATTCCGGTCTCGCTTGCCGCGCTGTGGCTGCTGCGCGATGTGGCGGCGATGCCGATGCTGGTGGCGGCGACACTCGCCACGCTCGCCACCATCGTCTATAATTATCTCTCCAGCCGCTGGGCCATCACCCAGGCGGGCGCACCCTCTGCCGCCAACAGGATATTGCCATGAACACGCCGATCACGCTTGAAACCGTCACGCCCGTGCTCGCCCGCCATGCGGCCCTTTATCGGCGGCGGCCCCCTGTCTATCAGGTGGAAATGCTGCGCAATCTGCAGCAGCTGTGGCGCGGTGCGCATGAAAATCTGCTCGATGTGGGCGGGGGCACCGGGCTGATGGCAGAGGCGATGCAAAGCCTGCTGCCGGTGGGTCGTGTGGCCGCCGTCGATGTTGTCGATCGCTATTTCAAGGGGCTTTCGGTCGAAACCCATGTCTATGACGGGGTGCGCCTGCCCTTTGCCGATGCCAGCTTTGATGCAGCCACCATCAACAATGTGATGCACCATATTCCGGTTGCGATGCGCCCGCAGGTGATGCGTGAAATCCGCCGCGTGGTGCGCGGGCCGCTCTATATCAAGGATCATCTGGCCGCGTCCGGCCTCGATCATGCGCGGCTTGCGGTGCTCGATTTCCTTGGCAACATCCCCTTTGGCGGGATGGTGAAGGCCGATTATCTGGAGGCGGACGAATGGGAAGCGCTGGCGGCGGCAGGCGGCTTTCGCATCGCAGAGCGGATCGCCGGCACCTATCGTTCCGGGCCGATGGCCATGCTGTTTCCCAACCGGCTTGAAATCAGCATGCGGCTGGAGCCGGCTTGAAGATCCTCACCGTCACGCATTTCTACGAAAGCCACCGCGGCGGGATCGAGCTGGTTGCCGGGCGGCTGCAGCGCGAACTTTCGGCTCTCGGGGCCGAGGCGCACTGGGCTGCCGCGTCCAGCGATGCCCCGCCCGGTGATGGCGCGATCATGCCGGTGCCGCTCGCCACGATCGATCCGCTGGAACGGCTGACGGGCCTGCCCATGCCGCTGCCCCGGCCGGGCGCGATGGCGCGGCTGTGGCGCGCGGTGAAGGCGGCCGATGCCGTGATCATCCATGATGCGCTTTATGTGACATCCATCATCGCAATGCTGGCGGCGAAATGGCACAAACGACCCACGCTGCTGATCCAGCATATCGGCGATATCCCGTTCGGCAGGCGCATCATGCGCGGGGCGCTGGCGCTCGCCAACCGGCTGGTGGCGCGGCCGATGCTGCGCGGCACCGATCAGCTGATCTTCATCAGCGATACGGTGCGCCGGCATTTTGGCGATCTCGGGCGCAGGGTGCCGCCGCTGCTGATGTTCAACGGTGTCGATCACGCCCGCTTCTTCCTGCCCGATGCCGCACAGCGCCGCGCCGCGCAATCACGCTGGGGGATCGCGACGGATCGCCCGAACCTCCTGTTTGTCGGGCGGTTCGTGGAAAAAAAGGGGCTGTCGATCCTGCACGCCGTGGCCCGCGGCCTGCCGGATATGCAGTTTCACATTGTCGGCCAGGGGCCGATCGATCCCGCTGCCTGGGGCCTGGCAAACATCACCGTGCACGGGCCGCAAGCGCCCGATGCGGTCGCCAGCCTGATGCAGGCCTGCCACGGGTTCATCCTGCCCAGCGTCGGCGAAGGCTATCCGCTGGTGATCCAGGAAGCCATGGCCTGCGGGCTGACGATTTTCTGCGGCGAAGAAAGCGCCCGTGCCAATCCGGCGGCGACCCCTTTCCTCGCTGGCGTGGCGATTGATCTGGCGCAGCCGGCGGAGAGCGCAGCGGCGATGATTGCCGCCATCCGCGAGGCCAGGATCGGGCTGAATGCCCCGGCGGCCGCATTTGCCCGCGCCCGCTATGATTGGGCTGCCAATGCGCGCTCCCTGCTTGCGC
>CAZFYJ010000103.1:0-7322 GCA_964523215.1 uncultured Sphingomonadaceae bacterium
GGTCAGGTGCACGCGGTTGCCATCGACTTCGACCGTTTTGGTATCGAGATTGACGGCGAGCTTGCCCGTGCGGATCACGCTTTGCGAATGGCCCTTGGATCGGCGCACCACGGCATGGATGCGGGCAACCAGCTCTTCGCGGTGAAAGGGCTTGCACACATAATCATCGGCACCAAAGCCGAACGAGCGGACCTTGCTGTCGAGCTCCGAAATGCCGGAAAGAATGAGCACCGGCGTCTGCACCTTGGCGACGCGCAGCTTTTTCAGCACATCATAGCCATGCATATCCGGCAGATTGAGATCGAGGCAGATGATGTCATAATCATAGAGCTTGCCGAGATCGAGGCCTTCTTCGCCCAGATCCGTGGTATACACGTTGAAACCCTCGGTCGTCAGCATCATTTCGATGGCCTTGGCCGTGGTCGGCTCGTCTTCGATCAGCAATACGCGCATGTGCAAACCCCTTTTCCCCAAAATGCATCGTGACACATCTGCAACATGCGCCCCCGAGACACGACGGGACTATTAACCATAAGCGGAATGAACGCAAAAGGTTAATTTCGCGTAAATGGCGCAAATGCTGCGAGTCGCGTTGAGTGATGCAAAGGCGCGGCAAAAGCCGCCATGGCTGGCTGCGTGCGGGGTGGCTATCGCTTGCGCAGGCGATAAAGCGCGTTAATCTCCCTTTTCAAGATGTTGACGACTCAAATGCGGGTGCGGCATCAATTCGGACAAGCCGGACGGCGCGGAACTCTCGCCCCGGCACAAAAAGGGGGATCAAATGCTGAGACACGTTGCGCGTGGAAAAATCATTCTTGCTCTGTCGGCTTCGCTGCTGGCCTATCCGGCGGTGGCACAGCAGGCACCCGATACGGACGAAAAGCCCGCGGCCGAGGATGAAGCGCCCGCGCCCATCACGGTCACCGGCTCCCGCATCAAGCGCAATGCGCTCGATAGCTCGCTTCCCCTGCAGATCATCAGCACTGAGGAGCTGAAGCGCGAAGCCATTGCCAACCCCGAACAGCTGATGATGTTTCTCACCACCAATGGATCGGGTGCCGATAATCTTGCCTCCAATGCCGATGTGGTGACGGGCGCGCAGCGCGGCACCAATGGCCTTTCCGCGGCCAATCTGCGCGGGCAGGGCAGCGCCGGCACGCTGGTGCTGCTGAACGGCCGTCGCGTGGCCGCGCACGGGCTTTCGGGGCAGGCGGTGGACGTGAACCAGATACCCTTTGCCGCGATGGAGCGCGTGGAAGTGCTGAAGGATGGCGCGTCTGCCATTTACGGCACCGATGCGATTGGCGGCGTGATCAATTTCATCACCAAAAATGATTATGTCGGGCTGGGGCTGCAGGGCTCGGTGGACGTGACCGAAGCGGGCGGCGGCAACATCTACCGGCTTTCGGGCATCGCCGGCTATGGCGATATGGATGAGCAGGGCTTCAACATCATGGGCTCCGTCTCCTACAGCTGGAACAAGATCCTGCGCGGATCCGACCGGGCATTTGTAAACGGCAACCAGCCCGAACGCGGCCTTTCGATCGATACGCGCGGCACGCCGCTCGCCAGCATTTTCAACATCGGGGCCAATGCCTTCCAAAACCCCGGCGGCACATTGCTGACCGGCATCACGCTGACCGCGCCCAACGGGGCCAATGCTGCGGCCGGCGGGATCAACATTCTCGATCTGCCGGGCGGGGCGGGCTGCGCCACCATGGATGGCGGCATGGCCTATGACGAGCAGCTGTGGAACAATCCGTCCGCCATTTATGCCTGCGCCTGGGATACAGGCCGCGCCGCAGTGATCCAGCAGCCGATCAGCACGCTCACCTATTTCGGGCGCGGCGTGGTGCGCATTGCCGAGGATCATGAACTGTCGCTCGAGCTGACGGGATCGAAGGCGGATTCGGCGAAGAGCTTTTCCAACGCGCAGCTTTCGGCAAACACCACCAATCTCAACTGGGCCTTTCCGCTGAACGCGAGCACGGCGGCAACCTATAATCAGGTTTTCAATGCGCTGCTGGCTGCCTTTCCGGCCAATGCCGCTGCGCTCAATGCCCGCTATGGCCGCCCCCTTTCCGGGCGCTGGCGCTGCACCGCCTGCGGCCCGCGCGAATTTGAGACGACAACCAAGACGCTGCGGCTGGCGCTCGGCATGGAAGGGCCGATTGCCGGAGCGTGGGATTATCGCGCCGGCGCATCCTATGCGCGCAGCGAATCCTCATCCGTGCTCGGCTCAGGCTATTATTTCCGCGGCACGCTGGCCAATGGTGCCTATGATCCGCTGGCCCCGCAAGTGGCCGGCGCGCCAGCCGGCTTTCGCGGGCTGGTCGGCGCGATCAACAGCGGCCTGCTCAATCCCTACAGCCTCACCCAAACGGACGCAGGGCTTGCTGCGCTCCGGTCCATTTCAGCCGAAGGCACCACGCTTTATGGTGGCCAATATGAAGTGAAGCAGTTTGACTATTCGGTCTCCGGCCCGCTGTTCGATGTGTGGGGTGGATCGGTGCAGATGGCCGCCGGCATCGATTACCGGCGCGAAACCTATGAGTTTAATGGCTCTGACGCAGCGGCCGCGGCGGCACCGGTGATCTTCCTTGCCGCCTTCGACAATGTGAACGCGCTGACCCCCAAAAGCCGCAACGTGAAGGCTGCCTATGGCGAAATCCTGGTGCCGCTGTTCGAGGGCTTTGAGCTGACCGGGGCACTGCGCATCGATGATTATACCGGCTTTGGCAGCACCACCAATCCGAAAATCTCGTTCAAATGGCGCCCGTGGGAGCCGCTGATGTTCCGCGGCTCATACAATACCGGGTTCCGCGTCCCTTCGTTCAACCAGATTTTCAACGGGCTCACCATTTCGCCCTATTCGGGAAGCGATCTGGCCGATCCGGTGCGCTGCCCCGGCGGGGTGCCGACCAGCAATTTCGGCAGCGGCCAGCCCTGTGCCCAGATCCGGCCAGACATCATCACCGGCGGCAACCGCACGCTCGGCCCGGAAACCGCCAAGCAGTTCAGCCTTGGCGTGGTGCTGCAGCCTGCCCGCGATTTCAGCGTCTCGCTCGATTGGTGGTCGATTGCGGTTGACGATACCATTGCCATCCTGACGCTGCGCCAGCTGATCGAAAATGCCGCGCTGTTCCCGGATCGCTTCATCCGTGATGGCGGCGGCAATGTGACCGCCATCGATCAGACCTGGATCAACGCCGGGGCGCGGCGCACCCAGGGGCTGGAGCTTTCGGTGCGCGGGGCCCTTGATGCGCTGGGCGGCCGCGTATCGGCAGGGCTTGATGGCACTTATCTGCTCAAGAAAAAGGAAAAGCTGACGCCGACATCGCCCTATGGCCCGAGCCAGATCGGCTTTTTCACCTTTGCCGGCGATCTGGGCATCGAATGGAAGCACAATGCCTTCGTTACCTGGGCGAATGACAATGTCTCGCTCTCGTTCAGCCAGATTTTCCGGAAAGGCTATCGCAATTTTGCGCTGCCCGGCATCGCCAATGGCACCGTGACGCGGCCCGAGTATAACCGCTTCGTCAATGATTATATCATCTATAATCTGTCGGCGAGCTATCTGGGCCTCGGCCCGAATTTCCGGCTGACGGCGGGGATCAAGAATCTGTTTGATCGCGATCCGCCCTTTGCCATCACTTATGATGGCAACACCGGGGCGGGCAGCAGCTGGGAGCCGCGCGTCGCCGATCCGCGGGGCCGTTCGTTCACGCTGGCCGCAGAGGTGAAGTTCTGAGGCCCGATCGCCGCACTGTGGTGGCAGCCGGCCTGGCAAGCGGGCTGGCTGCTGCCATGTCGCCGCTGCTGGCCGGAGCTGCGGCTTCGCAAGGGACGCCGCCTGCCCGGCTGCCGCTGATCAAGCCTCCGCGGCTGCGGCCCGGCGATGTGGTGGGCATTGCAGAGCCGGCATCCGGCACGCCCGATGCCTTTGACATCGATCTGGTGGATGGCGTGGTGCGCGCCATGGGGCTGGTGCCAAAGCGCTGGGCCAGGCCCAAAACGCGCTTCGGCTATTTCAGCGGCCCCGATGCCGATCGGGCGGCAGAGCTGAATGCGCATTTTGCCGACAAGGCCGTGAAGGCGATCATCTGCGTGCGCGGGGGCTGGGGCTCCGCACGCACGCTGCCGATGATCGATTTTGCCGCGATCCGGGCCAATCCGAAACCCGTGATCGGCTATAGCGACATCACCGCGCTGCACATGGCGATCGCGGCCAAGGCGGGGGTGGTGACGCTGCACGCGCCGGTTGGCGTCAGCGGCTGGGGCAAGGCATCATGGGATCATTTCCGCGCCATTGCCTTTGATGGCGCAGCCCCGCTGCTTGCCAACCCGCCGGGCGGGGAAGACCGTCTGATGCAGCGACGCTGGCGCACCCGGGCCATCACGGGGGGGAGCGCCGAAGGCCCATTGCTGGGCGGCAATCTGACGGTGCTGACAGCGCTTGCCGGCACACCCTATCTGCCCGATTTCCGGCAGGCGATCCTGTTTCTCGAAGATGTGGAAGAGGCCGAATACCGGATCGACCGCATGCTGACCCAGCTTGGCCAGGCGGGCATATTGCGCCAGCTGGCGGGCGTCGTCTTTGGCCAGTGCACCGATTGCGTGGCGCGCGGCACCCAGGGCTATGGCGCGTTCACGCTGGCGCAGGTGCTTGATCAGCATCTGAAGCCGCTCGGGGTGCCCGCCTATCAGGGGGCATGGTTTGGCCATATTGCCGATCAGTTCACCCTGCCAGTCGGCGTGCGAGCGCGGATTGATGCGGATGCGGGCACGATCCGCCTGCTGGAGGCAGCGGTTTCCTGATGCGCCGTTCGCGCTGCCCGGGAAAGCGGGCGCAGCGCGATGCGCATATGATCAGCCCCCGAATGATGAAATGCCCGCAATGAGAGGCGGTGCGCGCTGGCTGCTGGCGCTGTTCTATGGCGTGGCGGGGGTGCTGCATCTCTTGTGGCCGCGGCCGTTTCTGGCGATCACGCCGCCCTGGGTGCCGTGGCCCGAATGGGTGATCGCAGCCACAGGCGTTGCCGAAATTGCGGGCGCGATGGGCCTGATGGTGCCGCGCCACCGGATCGGCTGGGCGCGTCCGGCTGCGGGCATTGGCCTTGCGCTCTATGCGGTTTGCGTGTGGCCCGCCAATCTCCACCACGCGCTCCACGGGGCGGCAGGCGCGCTGCACGATCCCGGCTGGCTGTATCATGGGCCGCGGCTTGCGGCACAGCCAGTGCTGATCTGGCTGGCCTTGTGGGCAGGCGAGCTGATCGACTGGCCGCTCGCCCGGCGCTGATCAGGCCGCCAGCTGCCCGCCCAAGGCAGCAACCTGGCCAGAATGGGCCATAGCGCCTGCGGCAGGCCGGGCGACATCGTGGCGCTTCATCTTTTCGAGGAACGTGGTGCGGTTCATGCGCACCATGCGCGCGGCATCCGCGACAACGCCATGCGCGGCGTTGAGTGCGGCCAGCAAATGGCGCCGCTCCACATCGGCCAGCATCGCCTTCAGATCCATGGGGTCGATCGCCGGGGCAGAGGCAGGTGCTGCGCCGGGGGAAAAGCCCGTGCCCGGCGCGGCAAAGCCGGCCTGGCCGATCAGCCGGTCTGCCAGCGGCGCATCGATGATGCCACCGGCATGGAGAATCGCTGCCCGCTCCACCAGATTGCGCAACTCGCGCACATTGCCGGGCCAGCCATGCGCCATCAGCCGCGCCATCGCGTCGGGCGCAAAGTGCGGATGCTGGGCCAGCGGGTTGGCAGCCTGCAAATGCAGGATGAGTGCCGGAATATCCTCAGCCCGATCGGCAAGCGCAGGCGCCTGGATCGGCACGACCGCAAGGCGGAAATACAGATCCTCGCGGAAACGCCCGGCGGCAACCTCGGCGCGCAGATCGCGATGGGTGGCACAGAGCAGACGCACGTCCACGGGAATGGCAGCACCTCCGCCAATCCGTTCGACCACCCGCTCTTCCAGCACGCGCAGCAGCTTCACCTGCATCGCCATCGGCATGTCGCCAATTTCATCGAGAAACAATGTGCCGCCGCTTGCCTGTTCAAAGCGGCCCCGGCGCTGCGCGATCGCGCCAGTGAAGCTGCCCTTTTCGTGGCCGAACAGCTCTGATTCGATCAGCTCTGCCGGAATCGCGCCGCAATTGACGGCGATCATCGGCCCGGCGCGGCGCAGCGAGGCGGCATGGATGGCGCGCGCCGTCACTTCCTTGCCCGCACCCGATGGCCCGCCGATAAGCACGCTCGCTTCGGAACGCGCCACAAGGCGGATATTGTCCCGCAGCTCTGCCATGGCCGCGCTGCTGCCGATCAGCAGCCGATCTACGTCATCCATCATGTCCGTGGTCCCCTGTTGCTGTGCGGTGATGTGCCCATGGCCGCAATCAGCCGAAACAAGGTTAGCAACATCTTACCTGGGGCGGCGCGAAGGCTCCATATTGGTGTGGTTCAGCTGAAGGCTGCCATGTAAATGGGTGTGCCGCGTCTTGCATTTGCGCGCATCATCGCGATTCACAGGAGGCTTTAGGGATATGTTGAAAAATGGAGATAATTTTTGGCGCAGGCATGGCGTTTGCGTCATGTTTTTGGCGGCAGCAGCACTCAGCGGCTGTGCGACGCCGGAAACCCGGGTCAGAACGGGGCTGATGAACGCAGGGCTGCCTGCGCCCCTTGCCGCGTGCATGGCCGATCACATGGTCAACGAATTGTCGCTTGTCCAGCTCAAGCGGCTGGGCGATCTGGGCGCGCTGAAAGGCCGGCGCATCACGGCCATCAGCGTGGAGGAATTCATTCAGAAGACGCGCAGCCTGCGCGATCCCGAAATCCTGCTCGAAACCACCAAAGCTGCAGGAAAGTGCGCCATCGCGTGATAATCAGCGTCGCGGGCTTTTCATGTCTGCCCGACTATGCTTTAGGGCAGCCATCAGTGATCAGCGCAACATCAAGGATCGGCTTTCCCATGAACATCCACGAATATCAGGCCAAGGAACTGCTTGCAAAATTCGGGGTCGCCGTGCCCATGGGCATTGCCGCTTTGACAGTCGAAGAGGCGGTGGCCGCAGCCAAGCAGCTTCCCGGGCCGCTTTATGTGGTGAAGGCGCAAATCCATGCCGGCGGTCGCGGCAAGGGCAAGTTCAGGGAGCTGGGTCCCGATGCCAAAGGCGGCGTGCGGCTGGCCCGCACCATCGAAGAGGTTGAGGCGCACGCCCGCGAGATGCTCGGCAACACGCTGGTCACGATCCAGACCGGGGCAGAGGGCAAGCAGGTCAACCGGCTCTACATTACCGACGGGGTGGATATCGGCAAGGAAT
>CAZFYJ010000104.1:0-7319 GCA_964523215.1 uncultured Sphingomonadaceae bacterium
AGCAGCGTGCAGTTGATCCACGCCGTTGCAGCAAGCGCAATGCCAAGGCCGACAATGCCGAGCCAGGGCACCAGAGCAAAATTCAGCGCGATATTTGCAGCCAGCACCCAAAGGGCAATGCGCAACGGCGTTTTCGTGTCTTCACGGGCGAAAAAGCCGGGGGTGAGAACCTTGACCAGCACATAGGCCGGCAGGCCGATAGCCATGATCGCCAGCAGATTGCCCGTGGTCACGGCATTTTCGAGCGTGAATTTGCCGCCAACATATAGTGCCGTGCACACCGGCACGGCGGCTGCGGCAAGGCCGATGGCAGCGGGCAGGCTGAGCAGCATGGCAAGGTCCATCGCCTGATTCTGGATGCGATTGGCCGCCTCTGGCTTGTTCTGATCGATGAACTTGCTGATCGAAGGGAGAATGGCCGTGCCCAGCGCGGTGCCGATGATGCCCAGTGGCAGCTGGTTCAGGCGATCGGCATTGTTGAGGAACAGCTGGGATCCGTCCTCAAGATAGGAAACAAACGTCGTATCGACCAGAATTGCGATCTGATAGACGCCCGCGGCAAAGGTCGCCGGAATGACCACCTTGAAAAACTGCCGCACGCCAGGCGTCACTTTCGGCTTGCGCAGCCTGAGCACGATACCGGCGCGCTTTGCTGTCCACACCAGGAGCGCGAGCTGCGCCACTCCGCCTACGACGATCGACACCGCCAGCGCATGGGCCGAGGCAAGCCCGCCCTGCGGCACCAGGATGAGCGCCAGCATCATGCACAGATTGAGGAGCACCGGGGCGAAAGCAGCAGCCGTGAAGCGGTGCATCGAATTCAAAATGCCCGAAAACAATGAAACCAGGCTGATGAACAGCAAGTAGAAAAAGGTGATGCGGTTGAGATCGATGGCAAGCGCAAATTTGGCAGGCTCATCGGCATCGCCCGATGCGATCAGAAACACCAGCACCGGCATGATGATCTGCGCCAGCAGCGTGAAGCCGATCAGCACCGGCAAAAAGATAGCGAGCACCTCTTCGGAAAATCGCTTTGCCTCTTCGAGCCCGCCTTCGCCGTGATAACGCTGGCTGAAAAGCGGCACGAACCCTGCCGAAAAAGCACCCTCTCCGAAAAAGCGGCGAAATGTGTTGGGCAGGCGAAACGCGATCAGGAACGCGTCGGTGATCCATGTGGCGCCCATGATCCGCGACACCAATATGTCGCGCACAAAGCCGAGCACGCGGCTGACCATGGTCAGCCCGCCGATCGTGCCGATCGCCCGCGTGATGTTCATCGTCAGGCTGCTGCCTTATGCGTCGGCCTGCGGTGCGCTCTGATCATCGTTCTGCTCGCCCTGCACCTGCGCCTGCTGCGCCAGAAACAGGCCATGAAAATCAATGGGATCGAGCAGCAGTGGCTGAAACCCGCCATCGCGCACGACATCGGCAATGATCCGGCGGGCGAAGGGAAAGATGATGCGCGGGCCTTCGGCAAAGAGGAAGGCCGTCACCTGATCCTGCGGCACATTGCGCATGCCGAACAGGCCAGCATAGCTCAGATCGACCACGAAGGCTGCGCCGCTATTGCCTTGCGCGGCAATATCGATTTTCAGGATGACTTCGTGCACATCATCGGCAACCTGCGCGCTGCTGATGTTGAATTGTACTTCGATGCGCGGCGAACCTTCCCACTGATAGACCGCCGGTGCATTGGGGTTTTCGAACGACAAATCCTTCACATATTGGCTGATCAGGCCGATCTGCGGCATCGTGTCTTCGCCATTGGGCGCGATATCCGGGGTCTGGTTCGGGGTTTCATCAGCCATGATCGGGCATTCTTTCTTCGTCTGTTTGGGCCATTATGCAGCCATCCCGGCTGCGCGCTGCGCGCCCATAGCAGCACCAATAAGCAGGCACAACTGCCACGCATGCCATCAATTTCATGCAATATTGGCGCTAGCATTTGAAAGCCGCACAAAAGCTGCTTATATAGCTGCCATCTTCTTCCAAGGACCACGCCCGTGAGCATGACGATCGTATTGCTGGCTGCGATTGCAGCGTTTCTTGCCCTTCGCCTCTACTCCGTTCTGGGCAAACGCACCGGGCATGAGCAGCAGCCATTGCCGCCACAGGCCGATCGCAGCATCGATGTGCAGCCCGCACGCGATGCAGCGGCCTTGCAGGGCCTGCCGCGCCCGGGCGGGCCCGCCGCGCAGGCCGAGGGGATCGAGCTGTCGTTCGAACCGGCTGCCGGCCCCGGGCTGCAGGCGATTGCGCTGGCGGATCGCAATTTCGATCCTGTCGCATTTCTCGATGGTGCCAAATCGGCCTATCGCATGATTTTGGAGGCTTATTGGAAAGGCGATCGCGAGACATTGGCGCCGCTGTGCGATGCCGATGTGATGGCAGCATTTGAAGCGGGCATCAAAGCCCGCGAGGCTGCGGGCGAAGTGGCTGACAATCGCTTTGTCTCGTTCGAAAATGCGACCATTACCCATGCCGCCCTCAACAAGCCGATGGCGCAGATCACTGTTCGGTTCGAGGCCTATATCACCGCCGTGACGCGTGACAGCGAGGGGCGCATCATCGCCGGATCGATGAGCGATGCCGTCGACAGCCGGGATTTGTGGACGTTCAAGCGCGCGCTCACGTCCGACAATCCCAACTGGGTTCTCGACGAAACCGACGCTGCCTGAACATGCGGGGCGGCAGTCGGCTGGCAGCCTCGCTGCTGTGCGCGGGCGCTTTGCTTGCAGGCTGCGCCATCGTGCCCGGCGGCCAGGCCGGCCCGAAGGCGCCGTCCGATGTCCCCGCTTCGCAGGCGCCTGCCGCCACCGCTCCTGGCTCTGCCGTTGCGCCTGCCCCCATATTGCGCGCAACGCCGACGCCACCCATCGCTGCTGCCGCGCGGGCCGATGCCACCACCGGGCGTGAGGCAGGCATTGTCGCCGGGCCGGATATTGGCACGCTTGGCCTGAGCCGAGACGGGGCCGCACGCGCACTGGAGGCATTCAGGCGCAGTTGCCCCGCGATCATGCGTCGCACGGACCTGAGCGGCCTGACCGAATCTGGAGACTGGAAGCAGCCCTGCGATGCCGCGGCGCGATGGGATGCGGGCGAGGCGGAGCGTTTTTTTGCAACCGAGTTCAGCCTGGTTCAGCTCGGCGATGGCAAGGCTTTCGTCACGGGCTATTATGATCCGCAGATTCCGGGTTCGCTTAGCCGCACCGATGTTTTCAACGCCCCCATTTATGGCGTTCCGCCCGACCTGGTGGAAATCGATCTCGGCAAATTTTCCAAAGCGTTGGCGGGGCGCAAGATCCGCGGGCGGTTTGAGCGAGGCACGCTCGTCCCCTATGCGGACCGCACAGCCATTGAAAATGGCGCGCTTACGGGCAAGGCGCCCGTGCTTGGCTATGCCGATCCGGTCGATCTGTTTGTGATGCAGATTCAGGGATCGGGCACGTTGAAGCTGCCGGACGGCACGGTGGTGCGCCTCGCTTATGCAAACCAGAATGGCCATGATTACACAGGCATCGGCCGCGTGCTGCGCGATCGCGGCGAACTGGAGCCGGGCAAGGCGACAATGCCCGATATTGTGCGCTATCTGAAGGCAGACCGCGCGCGTGGCACGCAGGTCATGCGCGAAAATGCCAGCTATGTCTTCTTCCGCAAGTCGAGCGGCCCGCCAGTCGGCGCGCTGAACATCCCTGTCTTTCGCCAGGCGAGCGTTGCCGCCGACCCGCTTTTTGTGCCGATGGGGGCGCCCGTCTGGCTCTCGCTTGATCGTGCCGAGCCCAATGGCCTGTGGATCGTGCAGGATACGGGGGGCGCGATCAAGGGCCCCAATCGCTTTGACAGCTTCTGGGGTGCTGGCAACGAGGCAGAGCGTATTGCAGGCGGTATGGCAGCGCGGGGCAGCGCCCTCATTTTCCTGCCCAAGGCATCGGCTGCGCGGCTGATGGGGCAATAGCCCTCCTCGCATATGGTGCGCCGTCTGACGCCTGCTGAAAAAGCGCTGTGGCACCAGCTTGCCCGCACCGTGCGACCCTTTTCACGCGCGCAGGAGCGGTATCAGGCGGAAGCTGCCGGGCCGGGGGCCGCGCCTGAATCGGCCCCGGCGGATGCGCTCGCCGTGCAGACGCAGCGGCCCTTATCGGGTCATCGGCCAGCCCATAAAGTGCCGCAGCCAGCAGCGACCGCGCCGCTTGATCGGCGCACGCTCGACGGGCAGTGGGACCGCACGCTCAAGCGTGGCGAGATTGCGCCTGATCGCACGATCGATCTGCATGGCTATGGCCAGGATCGTGCGCATGCCGCGCTGGATGCGGCGCTGCGGCGTGGCGTGGCTGATCGGGTGCGCGTGCTGCTCGTGATCACGGGCAAGCCCGCGCCGGATAATCCGCGTCTTCCGCCCACACGCCGCGGCATCATCCGCGCATCGATCCATGATTGGCTGGCGGCCTCGCCCATGGCGGGGCACATTGCGGCCGTGCGCAACGCGCATCCACGCCATGGCGGGCAGGGCGCGCTTTATGTCATCCTGAAGGCCGCGCGCAAAATGCGGGCGTAAACGCGTGTCAACAAGGCAATGTCGTCGATGGCCACCGCCTCATCCAGCTTGTGCATCGTTGCATTGGGCAGGCCGAATTCGGCAATGGGGCACAGCCGGTGGAGGAAGCGCGCATCCGATGTTCCCCCGCTGGTTGAAAATTCGGGCGTTACGCCACATTCGGCCGTGATGGCATCGCGCACCATCGCCGCAAAATCACCCGGCGGGCTCAGAAATGCCTCGCCGGATATCTTCGCGGTCACCTCTGCCTCAGGCGCATGCGCGGCCACAGTGTCGCGGATTAGCGCGACCAGTGCCTCGCCCGTGTGCCCATCGTTGAAACGGATCGAAATCCGCGCTTTTGCCTGCTGCGGAATCATGTTGGTCGCGGGGTTGCCCACTTCAAGATCGGTGATCTCCACATTGCTGGGCTGGAACCATTCGCTGCCTTGATCAAGCCGGATGGCATCAATGGCTGCGAGCGCGCGCACCAGCTTTGGCACCGGGTTGTCCGCCAGATGCGGATAGGCGACATGGCCCTGCACGCCTGGCACGCTGATCCAGATGTTGACCGATCCCCGCCGCCCCACCTTGACCGTATCGCCCAGACGGCGGACCGACGTCGGTTCGCCGACAAGGCACATATCGGGGCAAATCCCAAGCGCTTCCATATGGCCCATCAGCGCCAGCGTGCCATGCACTGCCGGGCCTTCTTCGTCGCCCGTGATGATGAGGCTTATCGTGCCAGCCTCGGGCGGGATCTGGGCTGCTGCGGCGATAAAGGCGGCGATGCTGGATTTCATGTCCACAGCGCCCCGCCCGTAGAGCAGCCCGCCTGCCTCGCGCGGCGTGAAGGCATCGCTAGTCCATCCCGCGCCCGGCGGCACAACGTCAAGATGGCCGGCAAAGGCAAAATGCGGCGCATCATGCGCGCCCGTGCGCGTGGCCAGCAGATTTTCAACCGGTCCATCCGGCGCGTCGCCATCGATGCTGCGGTGCACCGCAAAGCCGATCTGCTGCAGTGCGGCTTCGGCAACGTCGAACACAGCACCCATGGCCGGGGTCACGCTGGGGCAGGCCATCAAGGCCGTTGCCAGCGCAACCGGGTTCGTGGATTGCGGATCATTTGGCATGTGCATGCATTGCGCCTAGCTGTGGTATCGCAAAATTCAAGCATGCAAAAGGAGCAGCGCCATGCCGAAAATCAGCATCGATGCCATCGCCCCCTCAAATGCGACCGGATATCCGGCACCCTTCGACGCCGCGGTCGCCGGGCGCTGGTGGCGGCGGCTTGCGCCCGCGGGCGGGCTGACACAGATGGGTGTCAGCCATGTGGTGCTCGATCCGGGCGCATGGTCATCGCAGCGCCATTGGCATGAGGGCGAAGACGAGCTCGTCATCATGCTGAGCGGCGAGGCTCTGCTGATCGAGGATGAAGGCGAAACGCCAATGCGGACGGGGGACGTGGCAGGCTTTGCCGCAGGGGTGCGCAATGGCCATCATCTTGTCAACCGGAGCGACGCGCCGTGCAGCTTCATTGCCATCAGCGCGGGTGATCGCCGCACGGGCGGCAGCTATTCGGATATCGACATGCTGTTTGGCGAGGATGGCTATACGCGCAAGGATGGCACGCCTTATGGCACGCAAAGGCTCAGATAGCGGGCAGCATCGAAAGGCTGACCACGGAGATGCGCCGATCCGCGCCGTACATGACGAAGACCCTGAAATTCTGTTTCGTCGCGCATGAAAGCGGGGTCGATTGCAAATAAAGGTCGCTGGGATCTTCAAATGTTGCGATCTCAGTGCCCAGCCGCGCCTTCAGCTTTGCCGCGGCCGCCGCTGGCCCATCCCCGGGCGTGAGGCCAAATGGTCCTGCCTGCTGCCCTTCAAAGCGAAAGCTGGTCGTGATGATCCGGCTGTTGCTCAGCTCATAGAAGATCGAGGGATCGCCCCCGGCGAGGCTGAAGGTGCAATCGGCGAGCGGCCGCCCAAGATCGCAATCGACCTTGCTCGGGATGGCATGGGCGGGCAGCGCCTGCCAGCTGCTGCAGATCGGGATCGCGCCAAAATCGCCTTTGTGCTGCGCTGCTGCTGCCGCATCTCCCGCACAGCAGGCAAGCGCCGCGAGCGCTGCGCGTGCCGGCCGGGTCATCGCGGAGTTGCCTGGCAGGTCTTGGCCGTCTCGTCGATATAGTCCTGCAGCATTGCCATATAGGATGGGTTCGGCTTGCTGTCATAACCGTCATAATATGTCCGGACGATCTGTTGCCCGCACATTTCTGCCAAACAGCCTGGCGCTACGGCGTCTCCCCTTGCTTGCCGTGCTTCAAGCGCGGTGCAGGTGGTGCTTTGGGCAATCAGATCCTTGGCGCATTGAAAGTCAGCCAGCTTTGCTGCTCCCTCAGCCAGCTTGCCGCTGCGGCACAGGGCAGCAGCCGATCCTCCCCAGGCAGCGACATTTTCCTGCTCGGGAAAGCTCTTTGCCTCGGCCTTGGCAAACAGCGCGGCAGCCGCCGCCGGATCGCCATAGCGCAGCTCGAAATAGGCGCGGTCCAGATCGCGCAAATAGGCATCCCAATCGGGATCGGAGGCGTCGCCTGCGCCAAAGACGAGGCTGATTGCGGGTGGCAAATTGCCGAAATTGAAAAATTCATAAGGCCTCGTCTTTGCAGGCGCGGATGGTGCCGCCGCGCTGGCCGGGGCTGATGTCTGTGCTGCCTGTGCCATCGCTATATCGGGCGCGGTCTTGGTGCCGCCACTGTCAGAGCAGCCAGCGAGCAGCAGC
>CAZFYJ010000105.1:0-2260 GCA_964523215.1 uncultured Sphingomonadaceae bacterium
CCACAGCGCTCACAATTTTCGAGAAAAATCTATATCTGCAGAGCGATCTCGGGATCAGAACCAATACCTCCAATGTGCTTGGCAGGGTACTAGGATTGGAGTTCATTCACCTGTCCCGCCGAGACTTGCGGCTACGTCCCGTCAATGCCACCATCACCGAAGCCGAAATCGAAGCCGCGCTTCAAGACCGCAAGGCCGCCCGCGCCGCCAAGGACTTCGCCACATCAGACCGCATCCGCGATGATCTGATCGCCAAGGGGGTCGAGGTGATGGATGGGGATCCGCTGGGCTGGGACTGGCGGCCGATCATCGATTGATCGCGCGGGCGATGCGACGGGCCGGCCGTCGCCCTGCCGTCCATGACAATGGAGGGCACACAAAATGGTGGCCGATAAGAAGGCTGGCACATTCCCCGATGCACCAGCCTTCCCGTTTGCGACCCAAAGATGGCCGGCCAACTGGCCGTTCCTGTGATGGATTGGCCAATGCCCCAGCATGCTGGCGCGGCCCCCTTACGGCCAACGCCCCATAAGCGTTTTCACATGTCACATCATGTAAAGCTTTGTAACGGATGCCCCTTTGGGGGTAACATCATGCCATAATTGTCTGTAACGAAACGCCTAAGGGGGTCGCTGTGATGTGCAGACGATCTGCCCCGCAGGCACCCCGGAAAAGCCAGAAGGATGTTTCGGACATGCGAATCGCACTGGTTGAAGATGATCCAGTGATGGCGCGCTACATTGCGGACATTGCGGCTGAGCAGGATTATCGGGTGCAGATTTTTTCTGCCGGTCAGGCCCTGATCTCTGCCATGCGCACCGATATGTTCGATCTCATCCTGCTGGATTGGAACCTGCCCGGAATCAGCGGGCTTGATGTGCTGAAGCAGGTCCGCACCAGCGTGGCCGATTCTCCGCCCATCATCATGCTGACCAGCCGGAGCGACAAGCGGGATATCGCCATGGCGTTGAACAGCGGGGCCGATGACTACATCATCAAGCCCGAAAGCAAGGAAGTGATCACGGCTCGCATGGGCGCTGCCCTGCGCCGTTCCCGCAAGGGTGATGCCACCCTGCGGCACGAGGATTTCGGGCCCTACAGCTTCGATTACATCAACCGCACCGTAAGCCTGAACGGCAGCATTGTTCCGCTGACCGCGAAGGAATATGGCCTTGCCAAGATGCTGTTCAACAATCTGAACAGGGCGCTTTCGCGTGCCTATCTGCTACAGATGCTGTGGAACAGCGTGGCCGATCTGCCGACCCGCACGCTCGATATGCACATCAGCAGGGTGCGCACCAAATTGAAGCTGACTGCCGAAACCGGCTATCGCATTCAGACCGTGTTCGGCTATGGCTATCGACTGGAATGCCTCGATTGACGCATATGGCCGGGCATGGCCCGACGCGACGTGGACTGCGCCTTGGCTGTGCGGCACTGATCTGCGCGGGCATGGCGATCATGCCTCCGCTTGGCGCATCCCCACTCCCCGGCCTGCTATCTGCATCTGCAAGCGCACAGGGCCGGAATGATGACGATATCATCGTCTATCAGGTCCAGCCGGGAGACAGCCTTTCGGCGCTCAGCAGCCGCTATTTCATCAGCAGCGCGGCATGGCGCCGCATCCTCCAGATCAATGGCATTCGCAACCCGGATCTGATCCGCACCGGGCAAAGCCTTCGCATCCCGCGGGATCTGCTGCGCACGCGCGATTCCGATGCGCGGCTGATCGGCTGGCGCGGCGCGGTGCAGCTGTGGCGCAATGGCGCGTCGGCCCCGCCAGCGCGCGATGCCGTGATCAGCGAAGCGATGATCATCGAAACCGGCGCATCCAGCGCTGCCACTATCGCGCTGCCCAATGGCAGCCGCATCTCCATCCCGGCGCAAAGCCGTGTGCAGATTCTGCGCCTGCGTGAATATGTGCTGGCGCGGATCGCGGATTATGACATTGCCGTGCTGAAAGGGCGGCTTGAAACGGATGCAGCCGCGCTGACCGCCAAGGACAGCCGCTATCGCGTGCGCACGCAAAGCTCTGTCACTGCCGTTCGCGGTACCAGCTTCCGCGTCAAATATGCCGGCAGCGAGGGCAGCACGGGCGATGCCGCCACGGAAGTTTCCAGCGGAGATGTTGGCGTTGCCGTGATTGCAACCGGGGCCGTTGATGCCCTTGCCAGAGGAGACGCGATTGCCGTTGCCCCTGATGGGGCCACGCGCCGCGGCCGCATGATCGATCCGCCGGCTCTGGACAAGGCCTCACGCA